>DATMYB010000471.1:0-15996 GCA_035561215.1 Syntrophomonas sp.
ATAATATATTCGTACAGAATACTTAAAACGCAAGGAGCGGAAACATGCAGGACTTCACCACCTTTATATGCTATCGATTGAAATCAACCATGAAGCGGGTTGAGAAACATATCGGCGCGACGCTGGAAAATTACGGCGTGACCATGGCACAATCGTTTATTCTATTCTCGTTGTTGGAAAAAGACGGCTGCACTTTGACCGAAATCGGCAACCGGGCGCAGATCGACAATTCATCGCTGACCACCATGGTGGATAAGCTGGAAAAAGAAGGGCTGGTGGAGCGGCGGCTGTTTGCCCAGGATCGTCGGGTAGTAAATCTTTACCTTACCGACCGGGGACGTGAGTTGGGCAAAACCATTTATGATTCCGGCGCCGCCTTGAACCGGGAACTGGGCGAGCAGTTGGGTAACAGGGAAGATTTTTACGCGGATTTGGAAGGCATCTCCAATCTGCTTGATCAAAAAAGGCCTGAGAATTAAGGCCTTTTTAATAACCTGGTAGTATTGGCTGTTTTACGATTGACGACAACTAAGTCCGGCAAAAATTGGGATGGTGGAAAGCCAAGCTTTAAGTGACACAGACTACCAACTTGTCAACTTGTCAAAAAATCAAGGGTTTATATCCAATAATCCTTGAGCGATTGCTTTAAAAACCGGAGCGCAGTTCTCAGCTCCGGATTTTCCTTCTTCGGCCAAAATCACAATCGCCCAGCGCGGCTGGTCGGCCGGTAAATAGCCGGCAAACCAGGTATTCAGCACTTCTTCACCATCAGTCTTGATCCGGCCGGTTTGACTGGTGGCAGTCTTGCCTGCGACCCCAATCCCGGGCAGCCGGGCAGATTGACCGGTACCCGCGGCCACCACCAGTTCCAGCATGGATTGCACTTTGCTGGCGGCATTGGCGCTGATCACCTGCTCCCCGGGAGCAGATGCGAATTCCTTGCGGCTGCCCTTTTCATCCAGGGTATACTTTACCATACGTGGAGGAGCCCAATAGCCGTCATCGGCTACGGTCGCCAGCAATGATACGATCTGCACCGGGGTCAGCATCACACCTTCCTGGCCCAAACAAGCGTTGGCCAGCGCCGCATTTCCGGCATCGATGCGGACATAGCTGTCGGTCTGCTGGTCAGTCATACCGATAATTTCAGGGTCGAGCAAATGCAATCTATCAACGTATTCCAGCAGGCGATCCTTTCCCAGTCTCGATCCCAAAGTTATGAAGGTTGGATTACAGGACTGGGCCAAGGCCTGTTCAAAGCTGACTTCGCCGTGGCCCTCCTCTTTCCAGCAACTGATGGACAGTTGGTCGTTAAACACATACTTGCCGCTGCAATTGAATTTCTCCCCCGGTTTGACCATATTGTTTTCCACCAGGGCAGTGCTGACCAGGATTTTAAACAGCGAACCGGGATAGTAACTGCTCAGGGCGCGATTCATGAGCGGACTCTGCAGATCGGTCAGATACTCGTCTACCCGGTACTGGTTGTAGGTGGGGCGGCTGGCCATGGCCAGGATTTCTTTGCTGTGCACATCCATTACCACTACCGCGCCTCGAGCTATGCTCTTATTCATGTTGCTCTCCGCCAATTGCTGCACCCGGGCGTCGATGGTGAGAACCACTGCGTCCTTCCCGTTGCCGGTACTGTTTATTTTCAGCCCCAGGCCCGGGATTGCCTGTCCGCGTCCGTCCTGCATCAGCCTGATCCTTTGCCCGGATTCGCTATGTTGCAGCAGGGAATTATAGCTTTTTTCTATACCGGCCTGTCCTTCGGTACCGCCGGACTCAACGTAACCGATAACATGGGCCAAAAATCCGTCCTGACGGTAGCGTTTCAACTGCGGTACCATTTCCAAAGCCGGATGCGACACCTGTTGCAGCCGTATGACTTCCGCATCGCTTAAGTCCGGTTTAACTTGCAGCAGTTGCTTGCCCTGGCCGGAAGCTTTTATCAGCGCGCCGGCTATTTCCTGCTCATCTCCCCGGTCCAGCCTGGGCGCCAGCCAAGCGGCTAACTCCCGGCAGCCTGCTATCCGGGAACCGTTGGGGGCAGGAATTGCCTGCAGGCGGCAATAGAGGCTGTATGATCCCGTATATTGGGTAAGCGGCTGCTGGTTGCGGTCCAAAATGTCACCGCGGGCAAATTCCCGCATCGGTACCGACTGACTGCGCATGTTGACCACCTGGGCGGTAAGTTCCTCTCCTTTGACGATCTGATAGTAGAAGAGCTTGGACAGCAACAAAGCAGACATCACCAAAAAAAAGCCCATCATAAAATTAATTCTTTTGAGCATCGCGCTACCTCCCGAATCCAACAAAGGGACGTTCTTTTTGTTGGATTTTTGCCGAAAATCATAGTTGGTTCGTTGAATGTACAAACAAACCGTCGCCAGACTCCATATTTATACATTCAACGCGATTGAGTCAGCTTTTTGCCGGGGAATGAAAGTTTTAGGTGTAACAGACTACTATATTTAGGATTGGCAACATGAGGCGGGCTTATACTTTACTGCTAAGGTTACACCTGCTGCCTGGCAGCGGCAGGATCTGTGGGAAAAGATGGAATGGATTCTTATTGCGGCGGAGCGGCGCAGATTTCGATAGAAAAGGGAAGACTGCGGAGTATTTCTTCCAATTCGGGCATACAGTCGGCGGTGGATCTGATCACCACCAGCCCTTCGGACTGATCCAGGGTAGAAACTACACCCAGGTGATCGTAAGCCTCGACCAGCTTGGTGAGCATATCTATTTTTGCCGGCTGCAGCCGAACGTAGATTTGGTCGCGCAATTATCCGACCACCCTTCTTAAAATCGATCCCTCCGCAATTTCCTGGGGGAAATGAGCATATACCTTTTGTTTGGCATGCCGGGCTCGGTCCAGTTCAACGCCGTTTTCGTCAAACAATGCTGCCGGAGCGAAATCGAGAATGCGGCCGTCCGCCAGCATCAACTGCAGTTGGTCCCCCGGCCCGAAATTGGCTCTTTGCTCGATGGCCAGACAGGCTCCGGACTGGTCGTACCCTCTGACGATTCCGCAAAACTCAATCCGCCGGGGCTGCGCTGCCCGGTTAATATCCTGCAGCAACGGCGACTCGCCTTCGATAAAGCCGTTGGTAAACGGCCGGGGGGCGACGCCCCTCAGTTCCTCCAGCCAAGCGTGCAGTTGCTCTTCGCTGAATCCATCGCCGTGCCGGTAATAATAATCCAGCGCCTGACGATAGATCGAAGCTGCAACTGCTACATACAGGGCGCTTTTCATTCTGCCCTCGATTTTGAACGAATCGATTCCGGCTTCGGCCAGTTGGGGAATATACGGGAGCAGACAGAGGTCGCGGGAATTTAAAATATAACTGCCGCCCTCGTCTTCTTCAATTGGGAAGAATTCCTGCGGGCGTTTTTCTTCCACCAGTTGGTAGCGGTAACGGCAGGGATGGGCGCACTCGCCTGCGTTGGCGCTGCGGCCGGTCATATAATGGGAGAGGAGGCAGCGGCCGGAGTAAGATACGCACATGGCTCCGTGAACGAATACTTCCAGTTCTATCTCCACCCGTCCCTTGATCTCTATCATTTCCTCCAGCGACAATTCCCGGGCCAGCACCAGCCGGCTGGCCCCCATGTCTCGGTAAAAGGCGGCGGCTTCATAATTAGTGATATTGGCCTGGGTACTGATGGTTATCGGTATGTCGGGCGCATATTTCAATGCCATCTTCATAACTCCCGGATCGGAAATAATCACACCGTCAACTTGGAGGCGCGCCAATTCTTCCAAATATGCGGGCAGATTCTTCAAATCGCGGTTGCGGGCCAGTATGTTGACCGTCACGTAAAGTTTTTTCCCGCGGGCATGAACATAATGCAAGCCTTCAGTCATCTCCTGAAGGCTCAGATTGCCGGCGGCAGCCCGCAGGCTGTATTCCTTGCCGCCTGCATAAACAGCGTCGGCGCCGAAGCCTACGGCGGTTTTCAGTTTGTCCAGGTCTCCTGCCGGGAGCAGCAACTCCGCTTGTTGCATGGTTACATCGATTCCTTTACTAAATCAAGCGCCTAGTGTACTGTATCACTCACATTTCGGCAAATGACTTGTCTAAATTTCCATCTGCTATGTTGCCGTCGCTCACCATAGCTACGGCTATGCTAAGCGACGACCCCTTGCAGACTGAAAATTCATCCTGCGTCCTTTATCCAAAAGTGAATGATACAGTACGCTATTGCGCGTATTTTTTTATTGCGGCCAGGTGTTCGGAGTAGGTCCGGGAAAACTGGTGACTGCCGTCCCCCCGGGAAACATAGTAATAATAATCATTTTTCTCCGGCTGCATGGCGGCTTTGATGGCGGCGCTTCCCGGACTGCCAATGGGACCGGCCGGCAATCCGCGATGCAGATAAGTATTGTAAGGCGAATCGACTTTGAGATCGTTATAATCGACGGTGTTTTTGTGGGTCCCTAAACTGTACAGCACGGTAGCGTCTATCTGCAGGGGCATGTCGATGGCCAGGCGGTTGTAGATTACTCCCGCGATCCGCCGGCGTTCATCTGCCTGCTGGGCCTCCCCTTCCACTAATGAGGCAATAATGACGACATCATGCTGGTTGAGGTTTTGCTTCTTCGCCAACTGTGCAAATTCTTGATCCCAATGGAAGGCAAAATTAGACAGCATTTGGTCGATTATGTCATGGGCATCGGCCTGCTCGGCAAATTCGTAAGTGTCCGGATAAAGATAACCTTCCAGGCGATTGGGACTGCCCGGGGCCGGCAGAAAATCATAATCGTAATCATCCTGCAGCGCTTTCTGCCATGCTTCCTCGCTGATATGACGCTTTTCCAGCATAAGCTGACCGATCGTCTTCAGGGTATAACCTTCGGGTATGGTTACGTAATTGTTGGCATTCTTCCCGTCAACCAACTGGCGGCAGATTTCAGGCGTGCTCATGCTGCGGCTCAAGCTGAAGGAACCGGCTTTTAAAGCCCCGTCCAACTGTTCCTGGCGGCAATATTTGAGAAAGGCTTTTTCGCTGCGAATCAGGTCCTTGGCCTTCAGCAAACCGGCCACCTGAACGGCGCCGCTGCCTGCAGGGATACTAACGGCAATCGTCGTTTTATCGTCGGCGTCAACAGGCTTATACTGGTGCTGGGAAATCATTATTCCTCCCAGCACCAGCAAAGCAAAAAAAACAATTCCCAGTAAAATGATTATTCGTTTTGGTTTTTCCTGTCGCAATTGCACTGCCCGCATCCACTTCCACCTGTCTTATTAAATATGATTACTGCTGTCCGCCGCCGGTTGCTGATCGGTTGTTGCCGGCGGCGTCTCTTCCTCCGGAACAGGCGTATCCGTACCTACTTCTGCCGGAGGCGGGAGCGGTTCCTGACCGTCGGGCGGAGGCGGAACTTCTTCCGCCGGATCGATAGGAGGTTCCTCTGCCGGCGGCCCGGTCAGGATCGTTTTATCCAGCGCAATATATCTGCTTTTTCCCAGCGGTTCGGTCTTGATTTTACTGCCGCTGCTGTCATAAAAAGTCCTGTAGGAACTGACTACATAACCGTTCTGGCCGTTGTGGTCAACTTTGGTTTCACCCGGCTGCAGGCTTGCATCCTCCAGGGTCACGGTATTATACTCGGTTGAACTTTCAATTTGGTTTGAAACCGCGATTTTCTTTTTAAAAGTCATATCTCCGTAAATATTTACCGTCAGGTAACCTCCTCCGGCGACTGCCCGGAGATAGAGGGGAGAAGTCGTGTCGTTTTTGAATTTGAAATCCTGGATACCATAGGCTACGGTAGCATCCTGGCCTAAAGGGACATAGGCCACGGTCAGGTTGTGATTATGCCGCTCCGTTATCTTCACCCCGGCCAGCAGACAAGCGTTGTACAGGGTTGAAGAAACCTGACAGATGCCTCCGCCCAGACCCGGTTCGAACTTACCGTTAACGATAACCATGGCGTCTTTATAACCGGATTCCATGGTGCGGCGACCCACCGTCTGATTAAATGAAAACACCTGTCCGGGCGGAACGATACTGCCGTTGATGCCGTTAGTGGCCTTGGTAAGGTTATGGGTCCGATTCACTTCGTTGACGTTGTAACGGGTAGTGTAGCTGGCTATCTCACCCATATTGCTCAAAGTCTCTTCATCAATCTTGGGATATTCATAAGCCATCACGATCTTGCCGCTGATGCTTTCGGGAATATACCCAAGGGCAACCGGCAATACCTTAAAGGTTGCTTTTTCATCGACGGTTTTCCCTACTTGCCCTGGAACTACGATCAAGCCTTTGCTTTTGTCCATTTCCAACCGGGCGTCACGAAATGGTACCGCCCACTGGTCATTCCATTTATTTAGCAACTCGTTTAGGGCCGCAGGTTCATATTCCAACGGCAAGGAATGATTATTGGTCCGTTGCAAAAATGCACCGGCAAGCACCCTATACCAGCTTTTGGCCCTGTCTTCCGCCCAAGCGGCTGCCACCGTCTCTTCAATATTCACCGGCTTGATCAAAGCAGACAGCTCGGTTTTATCTTCGCTGTCTTCATAGGTGAAGATGATCGGCACGCTTTTAATGCTCTCCAGTTGCTGGGCAAGCAAACGCTCCGCTTGTTCCTTATCGGCACCGGCAACATCAATGCTGGCGATAGCCGCGCCCGGTCTAAAATTGTCACGCCAGTAATATTGATAAGTATAACAAAGGATCAGACCTGCCAGCACAATCAGCGGAAGCAAGGCTGTCCATGACAGCCTTGACCTGAAAAAATTCTTATTCAATCCCCAACCCCCAACTATGTTCTTGCTACCAGTCTGCAACATCTAAAACAGATTTTATCCACCGGGAAAAATACCCCCAAGTCAAACACTAAACGAGTCAGGGTCAATGAGCGATACTGGACGTATTGCACTTGACGGCAACGCGGCTCTGCATAAATTCGGCCGGCGGGAATATCGTTTTAGGTGTATTCAAACCTGCTCTACAATGTACTTCTCAGGCTGTCATTATATTCCTGGCAATTGTGCAAAAAAGAACCGCCAACGGCATGGCGTGATTTTAGAAATCCTCGCTCTCCACCAATTCATCCCAGGCATCCGCTACCATTTCCCATTCTTCTTCGTCTTCAATTTCCGCCATAAACTCGGTACCGTCCTCGTCATACACGACTTTTAAGATCAATACCTCAATTTCTGCTTCATCTTCCTCTTCTTCCTCAGCATGGAGAGGGATCAGAACCCGGTAGGTTTCACCTTCGATTTCCAATTCCGCCTGTACTTCAAATTCGTACTCCTGTCCTTCTTCATCCACTAGTACCAGGATGTCCTGCATTATATCTTCGTGTTCGTGGTCCATATGTCCACTCCTTCCAAAAAACTAAGGCTATTCTACCCTTAGCTGTATTCCTTGTCAAACTTCTTGTTATTGGCCCTATCGAGGTAAGTTTGCAGTATATTCACCGCTGCCAGCTTGTCGATGACATCTTTGCGTTTTTGGCGGGATACGTCAGCAGCGATCAAATGCTTTTGGGCGCTGACGGTCGACAACCGCTCATCCCAGTAGGAAATGGGCAGATTCACATAATCCCCCAACAAGCTTCCGAATTCTTTTATTTCTTCCGCTTTAGGTCCTTCCGTCCCGTTCATATTCAAAGGATAGCCCAAAATGATCTCTTCAATTTCATATTCTGTGCAAATTTCACGCAACGTCTGCAGATCCCGGTCCGGCTTGGTACGGTGCAAGACCGAGTGACCCTGGGCGGTCCATCCCAGCGGATCGCTGATAGCAATGCCGATGCGTTTAGTCCCCACGTCTAATCCCATTTTTCTCATATCAAATCTCACCTATACAATCTTTATACAAAAATTCGGGCAGTAACTTGCACAGTAACCGCATAGAAGGCATTTATCTTCTCTTACCCCGGCCACGTTCCGGTCATTGATCCACAACGCTTCGTAACGGCAGTGTTCCAGGCAACTGCCGCAACCCTCGCACCAGTCTTCGATCAGCAAGCGCTTTTTCTGTTGCCGGACCCGCTCTTCCAGTTCCGGTACCCGTCTGCCTTCCGCCCAGGCTATGTTCAAATCCACTTCCGCCGGGTTTTTCATCCCGATCGCCATGCTGTCCACCTGCGCATGGCTGGCTACGTAGCTAAAGGCGGCATACGCCTCCCGATTCAGGTTGCCGCCTCCGAATACTTTCATGGCGTAAATCCCTTTGCCTTTTAAGCGAGCGTAGCGAATGGCCGCCAGCATCTGCTCCCGGGATCCGTCCATAATACCCAATCCTCGCTGGTTGATCAGCGGATGGATGACCTCTATCTCAGGCGCAATGGCGCCGGCCAGAACGCCCCGAACCGAGTGGGTGGAAAGGCCTATGGCTCTCACGAAACCTTTCTCCCTGGCCTCCAGCAAGTATTCCAAGGCCGGGCGGTGACCTTTGAGCGTAAGCTCACTCTCCTGCTCATGGAGCATAAAAATATCGATATGAGCGATCCCCATTTCATCCAAAGCTTCTTCCACGCTTTGCCGCATACCCTCATACGTATAATCGTAAGACTTGCTGCATATGACCGGCCGGATGCCGCTTATCTCTATAGCCTTTTTTATGTACGGATAAGTCTTGTATATTTTAGCGGTATCAAAAAAATTGATGCCCGACCGCAGCGCGTAAGCCAGCACGTCGGCTCCCCCCTGCAGATCCAGGTTATTCTGGAGCGGACCGATGGTAAGCACGCCCAGACATAGCTGGGATACTACCAGGCCGGTCTTTCCCAGAGGCCGGTACAGCAAATTTTCACCCCATTTCCTCTAAAGTAGTCTGTTACGCTTAAAACTTGATTCCCTGGCTAAAACCCGATTTAAGCATGTTGAATATATAAACATGGCGGAGCGCTTGACGCTGAGTCTGGCCACGGTTTGTTTGTATATTCAACTAACCAACTATGATTTTCAGGAAAAATTAAACAAAAAGAACGTCCCCTTGTTGGACTCTGTCTACGGTCTGGGAAAATTAAGCAAGTAATATTGATTCCCTTGCCAAAACCTGAGCTAATCGCGTTGAATGTATAAACCTGGAGGAGCACTTGACGCAGGCATGGGAAACACTCAGGTGTTTCCCATGCGGAGTCTGGTGACGGAATGTTTATACATTCAACTAACCAACTATGATTTTCAGCAAAAATCAAACAAAAAGAACGTCCCTTTGTTGGATTTCAACGTTTTCACCTTCATGCCCTGTAGATTTTATTTTTCAAGGTAGTTTTTTATTAATACTTCCATAATTTCGTCGCGATCAACTTTACAAATTAGATTACGAGCTTGTTTATGGCTGGTTATATAGGCGGGATCCCCGGAAATCATATAACCCACCAGTTGATTGATCGGATTATACCCCTTTTCCTCCAGCGCCGCATAAACCTCTTTCAGTATCGTCTGGACCAGCCCTTCGTCGTCTTCTTTCCATTTGAAACTGACCGTGTTTTCGTTTTGATCATGGGACATCGCTGCACCCCCTTGTCTTGAGTACTATTTCGACATCGGCCGGGCAATCCCTTTGCTTAGCTTAAAGAATTTTCTGCCATTTTTTGGGCGGTGTCGAGAGCATCCTGTATTTTAGCCACATCCTTGCCGCCTGCCTGAGCCATATCAGGACGTCCGCCGCCGCCGCCGCCGGCAACTTTAGCCGCCGCCCCGACGATCTTGCCGATATGGACTCCCCGGTCAACTACATCTTTGGCGGCAAAACCTGCCAGGGCCACCTTGTCTTCAATCATCGCCGCCAGGATTACGATAGACGGCGCCAATTTATCCCTCAGCATTTCCGCGTTCTGGCGCAGGTGGTTGGCATCGGTACTTTCCGCGGTCGCAATCAGGATATTTACGCCGTTGTAGGCGTAAGCTTGGTCCATAATGTCATCCGCCGAAGCTTTGGATAGCTTCGCCTGCAGCGCTTCGATCTCCTTTTCCTTGTCCCGGATACTATGATTCAGCGCCTCCAGCCGGGCTGGCAACTCAGCCGGTACGGTACGCAAAACTGCCGCCGCTGATTTCAATTGGGTTTCGCATTGGTTTAAATATTGTAACGCCCCCCGGCCGGTCATAGCCTCAATACGCCTCAAACCGGAACCGACGCTGCCTTCGCTGATGATCTTGAAAAGACCGATTTGCCCGGTATTGGTGACGTGGGCTCCGCCGCACAGCTCCATGCTGAAGTCTTGTACTGCGACCACCCTGACCTCATCTCCGTATTTCTCGCCGAACAAAGCGGTAGCCCCCATTTGCCGCGCCTGGTCAAGGCTGGTAAGGCTGGTGGTCACCGGATGCATCTCCAGTATCACCTCATTGACGATATTCTCTACCTGAGACAATTCATCGGCGCTTAAAGCACTCAAATGCGAAAAATCGAACCGCAGTTTTTCCGGTTCAACCAACGAACCTTTTTGTTGGGCATGCTCCCCTACCGTCATCCGCAGCGCCCGGTGCAGCAGATGGGTAGCGGTATGATTTCTGGAAATGTCCAAACGCCGGTCAGCGTCCAATTCCAGCCGCACCGCGTCGCCCTGGCGCAAACTGCCGGACAGCCGGCCAAAATGCAGAATCCACCCGGCTACCTTTTGCACGTCGTACACCTGTATGGAGCCGCCTTCGGCGGTTATGGTTCCGGTATCAGCCACCTCGCCGCCGCTTTCGGCATAAAAAGGAGTGCTGGAGGTTACGACCAGGACGTCGTCGTCAGCCGCAAACTTCATCCGCTCATCGCCTTTGCATATGGCCAGTACGACGGAATCATCTTTGAAGCTCGTATACCCGCAGAAACTGGTGGCCGGGATGTCCTGCAAAAGCTCAGCCAGAAGCTGTTCCCGGGCGAAGGCGTTCCCGCTTTGGTGCGCCGATCTGGCCCGGCTCCGCTGCTCTTCCATCATGCGCTGGAAGCCGTCGTTGTCCACCGTGAATTTATTTTCTTCGGCCATATCTTCCGTCAGATCCAGGGGGAAACCATAGGTATCATAAAGCATGAAGGCTTCTTCGCCGCTGATCGTACGCAATTTTTTCTTCTTCGCCGTTTTTATGATTTCCGCCACCTTTTTTACCCCTTCGTTCAAGGTGACCAGGAAACGTTCCTCCTCCAGCCGGATTACTTCCTTGACGAAATCCTGTTTTTCCTTTAACTGCGGATAGGCCTCGGCCATCAGCTCGCATACCACATCCACGTTTTTATACAAAAAGGGTTCACTTACCCCCAGGGACTGACCGAAACGCACCGCCCGGCGTAAAATTCTGCGCAGTACATAACCGCGGCCGTCATTGCTGGGCAATACTCCGTCAGCGATCAGGAACGTGCAGGCGCGGCTGTGGTCGGCGATAACCCGGAAGGCAAAACCGCCTTCGCCCCGGTCATATTTCTTGCCGGTAAGCTTTTCCGTCGCCTGGATCAAAGGAACAAACAGGTCGGTGTCAAAATTGCTGTCCACTTCCTGCAGAATCGAGCTTATTCTTTCCAATCCCATGCCGGTGTCGATACTGGGCCGGGGCAAAGGCGTCATCACGCCCTGATCGTCCCGGTTATACTGCATGAACACCAAATTCCATATTTCCATCCAGCGGTCGCAGTCGCATACGCCCAGACCGCATTGGGGATGACCGCAGGAGAACTCCTGGCCGCGGTCGTAATGGATCTCGCTGCAAGGGCCGCAGGGCCCGGTATCGCCCATGCTCCAGAAATTATCCTTTTCGCCCATTCTGATAATACGGTCGGCGGGTACCCCGGCGACCTGCTGCCACAGTTCAAAAGCTTCGTCGTCATTTTCAAAAATCGTAATCCACAATTTTTCCTTGGGCAGCCCCAGCACTTCGGTCAGATACTCCCAGGCATATTTGATGGCGTCCTTTTTAAAATAATCTCCAAAAGAAAAATTGCCCAGCATCTCAAAAAACGTATGATGACGCGGAGTTCTGCCCACCGTATCTAAATCGTTGTGTTTGCCGCCGGCGCGCACACATTTTTGGGAAGTGGTAGCTCTTACGTAGTTGCGCCGGTCGATTCCCAAAAACACATCTTTGAACTGATTCATGCCGGCGTTGGTAAAAAGTAAAGTCGGGTCATTTACCGGCACTAGCGAAGAACTCTCAACGATCGTATGCTGTTTGTCCTCAAAGTAATGTAAAAAACTATGGCGGATTTCACTGCTTGTCCACACCAGATTGGCCTCCTCTTTCCCGCTAATTCTTTCAAAACTATTTTCATAGATTCAGACGGGTATGTCAACAAACTTGCTTATTCAAGATTCCCCTGCAAAAACTTATAATTTGCTTGCGGAATGTATAAACATTCCGTCGCTAGTGTACTGTACCATTCACTTTTGGATAAAGGACGCAGGATGAATTTCCACTCTGCAAGGCGAAGGAACGAAGCATAGCCGTAGCTATGGTGAGCGACGACAACACCGCAGATGGAAATTCAGACAAGTCATTTGCCGAAATGTGAATGATACAGTGCACTGAACTCAGCGCCAAGTGCTCCTGCATGTTTATACATTCCACACGATTAAATTAAGCTTTTTGCAGTGGAATCATTCAACCAGTTTTAAATACACGAAAGATATAATAATACGCAGTGTCGCCGCCACCGGCAAAGCTACCAGCATGCCTAATACTCCCAGCAATTCCCCGCCTACCATCAAGGCAAAAACCACGAACAGAGGACTCATCCCCAGCCGCTGACCGACTATTTTAGGCGTCAGCAGGTTAGATTCAAGCATCTGGATTACAATGATGGCGGCGGCCATATACGCCCCATCCTGCCAGGACTGGGTCAGGGCCAGCGCAATGGCCGGTATGCCTCCCAGGATCGGGCCGAAATAAGGGATCAGATTGCTGATCCCGGAAATGATTCCTATGGCCAGCGCGAAATCCACCCCGATAATCATGGCCGCAAGGCCAGTAGCCAGGCCGACCAGCGCGGATACCAGCAGATGGCCTTTCAAATATCCTATACACACCGTGTCGATTTCTCCGGTTAAGGTTTCCGTATCCCGCCGCAATGACGGAGTTAAAAGGTTTAAAGCCCCCGCCTTGATTTTTTCCCAATCATTTATGATATAGACCGCCAAAATCGGTGCGAATACGATGATCATCGCTTTACTGAAAAATACGTAAATTCCGTTGACGATACCTTTAAGCTGATTGAAAATATATTTTTCGATTTTGGCCGTATTTTCATGAAATATCTGATCCAACTGGCCGGGCAGGTGATAGTTGTGAATCTGCCCCGAGATGTCCTGTACCTGAGCCGTATAGGCAGGCAGCAGGGCAGCGAATTCATTTAATTCCTTCAGCAGCCGCGGCACGGCCAGCCACAGCAACAGCCCCGCCGCTGCCGCCGCCAGCAGATATATGATCACGATTCCCCATATCCTGTCCAGCCCCAGTTTCTCCACCAACGCTACCGGACGAAACAGCAAATAAGCCAGCAACGCCCCGGCCAGGAAGGTATAGATAATGTCCCGCACTAGGTACGCAAAGCAAAGGGTGGCTATTGCCACCCCCCCAAAAAAGATATAGCGCAACCACTTATTTTTCACCTGCAACCGACTATCAGCCTCTCTAGAGTATTCCGGCGGATTCTTCAATCGCCTGCAGACTTCCGTCCTCGGCCACTTCATATAAATTGACCCGGCCTTTGGCAAAATTGAATTCCAAAAAACAGTTCCAGCAGTAGTATTGATCACTGCCTACCCGGCCCACCTGCAGGCCGCCGCACACCGGACATTTAATCGTCGTCATTACCGTTCTTTCCTTCCTGTTCATAGATTGCATTCTCCAGAGTGGCCCAGTGAAGCTGAGACAAAGGAACCTCTCCGCGTCCATCCAGCAGATCCCGCATGATTCCCCCCGACACTTCCACCCCCCATATTTCCTTGTTGTCGCAATCAATGATGAAATCGCTGACTGTGCCCAACTCTTTGCCTTGTTCGTCAAAAACTCGATCGCCCATTTTGGCTTCATATACTGTCCATTGTTCCCCATCTTGAAAGGATTTAATACAACTGCGGTCATAAATAAAGACCGCTTCCTCGTTAATGCCGACATCGTCGCAGGAGATGCGCCAGGTTCTGCCGTTATTGCCCTGGGCCACCAGATACAGCACCCGGAAATCGTCGCCAATAACCGCCCGTTCCACCTCTCCCAGTTTCTCCGCCGTGTTGCCATCCAGCAGCGGCAGCTTATAAATATGGCGCATTTTCATCCGGCTGCGTCCTCCCGCTTCAAAACTCTAATCGCTGCTGTTATTTTTTCCGATCGGCAGAAAATCATGCAGATTTGCTTCCCCGGCAGGCAGATTTTATCGCCTTGCGGCCAATAAACAAATGTTCTATAATTATTTTCAGAATAACATGGCAGGGGGTGTAAGGGATGGATTTGTTCAGCCTGAGCAGCGAAAAAATGCAGACGGAATCAGCACCGCTGGCCTGGCGGATGCGACCGGAGCATCTGGATGAAATATACGGACAAGATCATTTACTGGCGCCCGGCAGCCCCTTAAGAAATGCCATTGATCGTGACAAGCTGCCGTCCTTCGTGCTTTATGGTCCCCCCGGCACCGGCAAAACTACGATTGCCCGTACCATCGCCAAAGTCACGAAATCCCAGTTTGAATATATGCAGGCAGTCACCGCCGGCGTAAGCGACATCCGCAAGATGGCCGCCGATGCCGGTGACCGTCGCAAATACTATCAGCAGAAGACCATCCTCTTCGTCGACGAAATCCATCGTTTCAATAAATCCCAACAGGACGTACTGCTGCCTTTTGTAGAAGACGGCACCCTGACGTTGATCGGGGCCACCACCGAAAATCCTTTGCATGAGTTGAACTCCGCGTTGCTTTCGCGCATGAAGGTATATATGGTCCATCCCTTGAACCGGGCGGCCTTGATCCGGATCGTGGACCGGGTGCTGCAGGATGAACAAAAAGGATTGGGGAAATTAGAGGTAAGCTTCGCCGACGGCAGTCTCGACCTGCTGATCCAGGCCGCCCAGGGCGACGCTCGTATGTTATTAAACATTTTGGATACTTTGAGCGGCTCTTACAGCGACCCGCAGGAACGGCTGCTGATCACCCCCGCCCTGCTGGAACAGGTCTGCGGCAAACTGATCATCAAATACGACCGCAGCGGGGACGGCCATTATGACACCATTTCCGCCTTTATCAAGAGTATCCGCGGCTCCGACGCCGATGCGGCTTTGTACTGGATGGCGGTGATGCTCGAAGGCGGGGAAGATCCTAAATATATTGCCCGACGCATGATCGTCCACGCCGCCGAAGATATTGGCCTGGCCGACCCTTTTGCCTTGACCATGGCCAATGCCGCGGCCGACGCCTTACAGTACGTGGGCCTGCCGGAAGCCCGCATCCCTATGGCCGAAGCGGTGATCTACCTGTGTACCGCTCCCAAAAGCAACAGCAGCAAAACCGCTATTGACGCCGCCATCGCCGCCGTGCGTCGCAAGGATAAGATCACCGTGCCGGCCCATATCGGCGACACCTCCCATTCTAAAGCCGGAGCTTTGCTGGGCAAAGGTATCGGCTACAAATATCCCCACGACTTCGGCGGTTACGTGGAACAGAGCTATCTGCCCCCGGAAGTGGGCCACCCGGTATTTTACCAGCCGGGCAAGAATGGTTACGAAAATAAAATCAGGGAATTTATCCGCCGCCTGCCGGGCAATCAGCGACGAGACTAGAAGGGAAATCAAACAGGGAGTTTTTTGTTTTTAAAACGCAAAGTAAGTTGACGCGATCTATAGAGGTCCAGGGTTTGACGAATATTATTTTACGTGCTAACATAAAGATACAAGTGGAGTTGCCGCTTTTGGGAAGGGCGGCAGGTCCTAGTGGACTTCAGAAACCGCCTTACTCAATGAACTGCACCCCAAAAGTTAGACATATGGTAAAATATGTATAACTTAGGGAGGTGTAGTTTTTTTATGGAGAAATACCCCATAGAATTCAAGTTAG
>DATMYB010000472.1:0-2481 GCA_035561215.1 Syntrophomonas sp.
TCTCCGCCGGCATTATCTATAATGATTCATCTTTGATTTTTTGCCGGGCCCATGCTGTCTGTAAATTGTCTTTTGCGTGTCCCGCAGATAGGGACGCCTCTTGATACTGCACGGCCAGATATTTTTTAAGTTCGGCCTGCAAAACTTTATCGCCGGTTTGGGCATAGACCTCCAACGCCGCGTCGGCTCCCGCCGGGCCTGACCGGTATAAAATATTTACATCAAAATCCGTAAGCGTTCCGGCCAAATAACGGTCGGCATTATAGCGGACGACAAAGGCATCCGGGTCCGCCAGACAAAGCGTACACAGCATTGCCACGCCTATCCCTACCGCGAAACGCGTGATGGAGAATTGCCATTTTTGCAACGCGATCACCCCGCCGCATACTGCCGCCATAAACAACATAAATACGCAAGGAAGCAGCCTTCGCATCGATAGTCCATAAGCCCCTATATACATAATCATTTTGCTCAAAGCAGTAGCAATGAGCACCATTGTTAATATAGCCAGCAAAACATTGAGCACTTTCAGAGTCGCATCTTCCCGGCAACGTTTTTTGCCCATAACATTGGCTGCTATCAGCACCATCAGGTTGATGGCGGCGATACGGCATAGTTCAAAAAAGCCGCTGCGGGCATACTCGGAATAGACCAGCCAGCCCTCCGGCCGTTTTCCCGTAAAGGCGGAGAAAAAATACGGCAGTTGGCTGACGATAAACACCATATACAAAACACATAGCAGTCCCAATAAGGTGTAAACGGTAGCCGGCGGCAAAATTCGCCAGGCAGAAACGGCTTTTAGCGTACCTTCCTTGGAGAATAGATCGCAGCCTCGTTGGTTGGCGCTGCCAGCCACCAGTCCAAATAAATAAGCCCCGATGGGAACAGCCAAAATCCCGTGAAACACAATCTTCCATACTTCCTGCCTCAGTCCATGAAAATAGGCAAAGATTCCGTGGGTAATTTTATAAAAGCCGCCGCTGTCTGCCTGCATCAACAGCGGCAGCACCATCGCCAGTACCATAATGGTTAAAATCAATCCCAGCAAGACGGGATAAACTTGACTTCCTTTGGCTCTTTCGTGTCTTCCCAGAACAACCAGACTTTTATATTGAAAACCGATGTTGCGGAAAGGAATCGCCACCATCGCGTTAAAACCGTCCAAAACAATCAAGCTGCTGGTTTTGCCCAGCATGGTCAGCCCGGTGGCGCTGAGGATCCAGTAGATGGCGCCGCAGAATAAAAGCAGGCTTCTCCATGGCTCCAAACCGTTGCCGGTCCAAAGGGAAAAACTGATTCCCGTAAGCATCACCACGGCCAGCCAGAACCAACCTGCCCGGGAAATATTTACTCCCTTTTTCCGCAGATAGATACCGACCGCAGCGCAATAGCCCAGGGTAAATACCGTCACGCCCCAGCCCTGCCAGGAAAACAGTACCCAGCGCGCAAAAAAGAATCCCAGTATGTACGCAGCCAAAGCAAAAATACCGTCCTTGAAGTCTGCCGCTAAGGGTTCCTCTTCCCGTCCCGACAGATATTCCTTTGACGATGACGCCGGCATCCAAGGATCCGACATTGCCGATTCCGCCGTAACCGCCCGGCTATTATCATCTTGCGGACGCTTGCTCACAGGACCGACTTCCTCCGGTTCTATCAATGCCGGTTCTCCGGCATTATCGCCTGGCTTTGCTGGCTCCCCCACCATTGCCGGACAATGATCATCCTGCCGATGTTCATTCATAGGACTGACCTCCTTTGTCTTAATCCTGCTCTCTATATTCCAAAATATCTCCCGGCTGGCAATCCAGCGCCTTACAGATCGCTTCCAGCGTAGAGAAGCGTACTGCTTTGGCTTTGCCGGTTTTAAGGATGGAGAGATTGGCCTGGCTTAAATCGATCTTTTCAGCCAGTTCGCCGGAGGATATTTTCCTTTTGGCCATCATTACGTCCAAATTCACTATGATCGGCATGATTCTCTCCCCTTCCTATATTGTGTAATCCATTTCGTCTTTCAGCGCCACCGCTTGCGCCACGACATTTTTAACCACCCGCACGATCAGCCCCATAAAAGCTGCCGCCACCAATACAAACAACCACGGAATATAATAAAATGCTGAAATAAACGCAATCCCCGCACCCAAAAAGCAACTCCAGGAAATTCGGCGCAGCCGTTCCACATTCCCGGTAATAAACACTTGCCCCGTTTCGATGCGGCGTATCAGCGTCAACAGATCGTAGAGCAAACAGGCGGCAGGGATAGCTCCTACGTAAATGGTAGCCATAAAGAAGGATCCCGTCTCCTTTAGACCGGCAGCCGACAGCCCTGCAAACCAGCGCGTCAGCCAGGGAGCTGATACGACCGTAATAATCAACGCACAGATAAAAAACAAAATGCACAGCTTGCTCAAACCAATTGACTTTTCTCCGCCCCACATAAATTTCATCCTTTCTTAACAGGTGTAATAGATCTGTCTGCAGTAT
>DATMYB010000473.1:0-5519 GCA_035561215.1 Syntrophomonas sp.
TATCATTAAATCCGCCAAATTATTAAATATTCATCGCAATACCATGCGTTATCGCATTTCCAGAATAAAAGAAATCATGGACGTGGATTTTGAAGACGGCAGATTCCTTTTACATCTCTATCTCTCCTTTAAAATATTGAAATACCTCGACAAATTAAATGACTTCCCGGATATACGGGATTAAACTAAAACAGACACTACAGGACAAGGTGAAATCTTTGGCGATTTACAAGAGAACAGGCACAAGATTGATATGATAGCCGAAGTACTACATCCTATCCTGCGAGGACGTCTCGTAGCTGCTCGACGAAGAGGTCGGCCACCCAACTAATGGGTGGCCTCCTGCCGACAACAACAGCTTTTAGGACAACGCAGTCATGTATAAATTTAACCGACGAGAATAGATAAGTTTTGAGTTTACAGGGTACTAAATCAATTCAGACTGTTTTAACATATTTCTTATCATGATTGTCGCCTGGGCTCTGGTGAGCTTATTTGCCGGGGACAACATGCCCTGGTTTCCAGTTACGATTTGATATTTGCTGCAGACGGCACAGGCTTTTTCTGCCCAACCGCTTATGGTGTTGCTGTCCGTATATTGGCTCAGCAGGTCGCTTGCCTCACGGTCATCCACAGCCGTATCGATGCCGGCCGTTTTTATTGCCTGCATAATAATCACCATAGCCTCTTCGCGGCTTATGAGTTGATTGGGCCGATACGTATTGTCCTCATACCCTTTAATAATGCCGTATTCTTTTATGGTATTAACCGGCTGATAAAACCAGTCAGCGGTGTTTATATCGGAAAAAGCATTGGTTTTATTTACATGATGGGCGACACCCATGGCATTGACGATTAAGGCGGCAAATTCGGCCCGGGTAATCTCCCGATCAGGCATAAACTGATCTTTGTCCATCCCTTTGACAATCAATCTCGAATACATGTCTTCAATGGCCGCCTGACCCCAATGACCTTTTATATCTGGAAAACTCCCGGTCTGGGATATGATCAGATAAGTACTGTTGGTAAGACTTTGTATCCTGGCATAATACCTGCCGTTCTTCTGTACAATAGTGGTGGGAACAGGGGAGAAGCTTCCGTCGTTGTTTATGACTACCCCGGTAATCACTTGATCGGAATTAAATCCTTCCGGCAAGGCGATCATCCGCTCCACATAGGCATTAAAATTGGAAACCGTGAGGCTTTTTTCTCCGTTGCTGCAGGTAATTTCAAAACTGATCGGAGGTACGATGATCTGGTAATGGTTTTGCCGGGCAGTATCTTCAACGATACGGATCGTTTCCTGAGAAGGTTCGGTAATTGTTACACTAAATAGCAGGTTCCGGAGTTCCTGGTTTTGACCCATTTGCTGGGCCAGCCCAGAGATATTTAACTGGGCGACGGGCAAGGTATACTGAATGTTGCCGGTATTGATGGCAAGAATTGCATTATTCTCTGCCATTTGGGCAGCGACCATGCCGCTGATCCGGGTAACTACCGTAGAACTTTGATCATTAACAGGAATTGTTATTACCGTCCTGTCGGTGGCGGTATTGAGTTGCTGTACAATCAAAGTTTCATTAAATGTAACCGTACTCACCGATCCATCAGTGTTAACCGTAAAGATAGATGTGGGGCCAGGTTGGGGCGAAGACCTACCGCCTGAGTGCGAACTACTTCCGGTTGTATTATTAAGCATAATGATTCCGGTGGTCAGCGTTGTGGGTGCAGCCAGACCGTTGCTGTCAAATATGCCGGCGCCGACCGGTTTGATTTCTACACTTTCAGATCCATTGGGTACACCAAGGATACGGAGGAAAATGCGTATTATGGTTTCGCCGCCATTTAACACTGAAGCCAAGGCTTCCGTTTCATGGTCGTTTTGTCTTAGAGAACTGATTTCCACATTCGTGGCAGTTCCATCATTGCGGTTGAAAATTAAAATGAGGCTGGCTGACGTCAAAGGGGTGGCAGCATAGACTGATCCATATACGCTTTCGGAAACGCTTAAATCCAAATAGGAATTATCAATTGCCAGTATGGCGGATGTTATGGTTACAGAGCTGACCGGTTCATCTGTATGCCAGGGGCTGATAAGAATTCCGCTGAGATTGTCGGACATAGGGTTGCCTGCCGTATCCTGAATATTGCCATGGCCGCCGGCCAAATATTTTAAGGTAACCCCTGCTCGGGCTGAAGGGCTCATATCTTCTACATCCAGTTTTATGTGACGGTTGTCTCCATGAGGAGCAACCGCAGTGACTGCATATGCCGTTCCGCTGCCGGTTTCCGTTACGGAAAATCCACCGTCATTTGCTTTGCTGATATTGGTGCAGTCTTCGCTCAGGGCTGCGGTAATATGGGTATCATCAAGCATCTGGGCACTGACCAGGGTGGGTGGATCTGTATCAGCCGGAGGTACCGTCATGTCATGCAGGTACTTTTCTCCAGTGTTCTGGCTGTCTGCCATGGTATTGCCGGCTTTGTCGTACAAGGAAGCATTATTCTTGGGTTTGATCGCTATGGTTTCTGCTCCATTGGGGGTACCGGTCAGGGTAAAGAATATCCTTACTTCCGTCTCGCCGCCGGACAAGTCTCCGGCTGAACCTTCTATATCACCGTCGTTTTTCTTGACTGAACTGATGACGGCTCCTGTGGCGTTTCCGGTCTTTTGATCAAAGTTTAAATTAAAATGACCGGCTGCCGCTGGGGTTGTGCCATCATCCGCTCCATATATGCCTTCGGAAAATTGGATATCGATGTAGGTGTTGTCGGCGGTTATATCACTGACTGAACTGATGGTGGGGGCAGTTGTATCCCAAGCGACTATTGTCAGGCCAGTGGTGTCGCTGGCCATTGCGTTCCCGGCTGTGTCTTGGATATCTCCATTGCCGCCGGCCGTATAGGTTACGGTGACGCCTTCTTTGCCTGATTTGCCCATGTCGGCTACGGTCAGGACGATGTGGCGGTCATCGCTTCCTTGGGCGGTGGCGCTGACTGAATAAGAGGTGGTGGTGCCGATTTCGGTTACGCTGAAGCCGCCGTCATTGCTATGGTTCAGGTTGGTGCAGTTCTCGCTCAGGGTTGCCGTGATCTGGGTGTCGTTGTCTCTAACGGCGCCGGTCATGGTGGGCAGTATGCCATCCACATAAATATCCGCAGTACTGCCGATATTAAGCGTAAGGTCGGCATCATTCCCGACACCATCCTTAATACTGGCTCCGCTAGGCAAAACAATGGCTGTGCCTAAACTTATACCATCTGTGTCCTGCTGTCCTGCGGCCACTGAATAGGAGAAGCGAAGGGTATCCGTGTTATCTCCTGATATATATTGGGCCTGAACGTTATCAGTTCCGATCGTTATAGGAATATACGGAACACCCGATACCCTAACAGTTTTATTAAATTGGACATCAATGATGATTTGGTCACCAATTATGTAGGCCTTATGCACAATGCTAACCGGGGCAATTACCCTTGGGCATGCTTTAAAAGTCACCCCGCTGCTGGCAGAAAGAGCTGTCCCACCGGTAGAATCTCTATATTCATTTGTATTGCAAGTAACGGTAAGATCGGTTATATCTGCCGTATAGGAAGTCGTGGCGTTTCCGGAAAGTGTAATTTTGGCAGTGGTATGACTCTCTCGGCTAATTGTCCAAATTATCCCGTCGGGCAAGTTTTCCACCTGCCAATTAGCCTGAGTCAAGGTGGGTGCGAAAGTTCCTCCGTTAAGCGTGACGGTGATTACCTCTCCGTCTTCATTTCCCTCCGTGATATTACCGTCATCGGTTATGCTGATGGATTCACTATCATTTACGGCAGTAATCGACAGCGGGGTCTCGGCGCTCAAGTCTTCTCCACAGGTCAGTTGACTGCTAAGAATAGTAAGTCCCAGGTTGCTTATATCCGTATCGAAATCGCTGCCGTCAAAGGCCAGGTTAACAGTACAATGAGAAGAATCTGCTCCTGCCACAACACTTTCAATCGTTAGACCCAGGGGAAGGTTAAGCAGGGAAAAATTGTCTTGGTTCAGAGGATCAATGATAGAAGTTCCAGCCAAGGTCACGCTAATGCTGCTGCTATCCAAGGTATCTTCGGTCAAGGCAACAGGGGCTGCTAATGTAACTTTGGGAAAGGGAAGCATAGCAACCCGTATTTGATGCACATCATCAGAGCCTGAACTATTGCTCTCATACCAAGATAGATAAATGCCTTCATTGTCGGCTGTGAAGGCTGGAGCGTGAGCATATTGATCACTTTGCTTATTTAGCCCAGCAAAGCTGTCTCCGTCAATAAAAGACCAGGTATTATTCTTAAGCCGCTTGACGCGTACATTATAGTCGCCCCAATTGATTTCTTCACTTCCTTTTTCTTCAACCCAGGACAGATAAAGCTCATTATTATATACGCAAAAAGCCGGATCATTTGCTATACAATCTCCCTTTCTGTTTAATCCGGTGGTTCCGTGACCATCCAGCCATTCCCATGTACCATTGTATTTCTTCATCCGTATCTGTTCTAGTTCCAAGTCGTTATCCTTTTCCTGCCAGGCCAGATAGAGTGAATCGTCATAGACTGCCAGGGCCGGCTTCTCCGCCGTTTTCGAGGCGGAATAATAGTGACCGCCGCCATCCGGAGCATCTGATAGTGTTTGGGTCGCCTTATCATAGCATTTAAGCCGGATACTCTTTTTATTGCTGGCATTGAATTCCTCCCAGGCTATATAGAGCTTGCCGTCATAGACTGCCAGGGTCGGATTGGAAGCGGTTTTGCCGGACGTAAAGTCTATTCCGACCGTCACATCATACACTGGATTATTGCTTGCATTTGTGGGGACAGACCAATTTATACCATCGTAACATTTTAACTGAATATTATACGTGTCATTCATCTCAGCCCAAGCCGCATAAAGCTTATTATCATATACGATCATAACCGGTTCCTGGCAATCAGCGTATAGGGAAGCACTGATGCGGCCGTTGGCTCCATCAACAGCGCTCCAACTGGTACCGCTGCCGGTATATTGGCTTACACATAGCGCGTAGTAATTACCGCTGTCGCTCCTGCTCTCCGGCCAGGCCACATACAGCTCATTGTTGTAAACTGCCATGGCCGGTTTTTTGGTTGCAGTACCATTACGATTCAACCCATGGGTGCTATTAGGATCTATTAATTCCCAGGAACCTTCGCTATTTCGTTTCTTCACATGAACCCGATATGTTTCCGTTGTGTTTCCTTCTTCCCATACCGAGTACAGTTCATTATTGCATATGGTCAAAAGCGGGTTATGCGCCCCTTGGGTCGTAGCCTTGTTCAAACCCGTTGTACTATTGCCATCAATAAATATCCATGGCGAATCTGCCGCTCCGGCAGTCTGCAGCTTCAATCCTATCAGCAGACAGATTATTAAGCCGATGAAAATAATTTGAATACCTTTTTTCAAAAAGCCTCACCCCATTAAACTTTTTTATGTAAAAAATCGTGGCAGACGGATACTGACGTCTGCCACGAAAATACAC
>DATMYB010000474.1:0-12783 GCA_035561215.1 Syntrophomonas sp.
CTCCAAGGGCGTCCATCGCCAGGGCTATTCCCAGGAAAAACGCTTCTTTCAGGCTGATCTCCCCGGAATGATCGAAATCCGCACTGGCCGGTTTTTTTAATATCTGTATGATTATGCCCAGCACGTTGACATTCAATGTCAGCAAAGGATCCTGTTCGGATTGCTGCAGCTCAGCTATTTTCTGCCGCACAAATTGCAGCAAAAAATAGGCGCCGATTATAAGGATCATGGCAGAACCGATAGCGGCAGCCTGACGAGGTGCGATAAACAGGCTCAGCACTTTTCCGAACACCATCGAGACACTTACCGCCAAAGCCGAAGCTACGGCTATGATCAGTAAAGACAGCAAAGGTATCTTTATATTTCTGACTCCATAGGCGATACCTACCATCAGCCCGTCCCCGCTCACCGCCAGCGCAAACAGCAAAATTGCCAAAATATCCACGTTGCCACTCCATTCATATCAGATATATCCATACTATATGAATGAAATTGACAAGATGTGATTTAGCGCTGCAACCGTCTATTTCTGGCAATGCTGGCAGTAGTGGGTACCACGCCCGCCTATAACCGCCTTGGTCAGGATACGTCCACAGACGTTACAGGGGCAGCCGGTCCGGCCGTAAACCTGCAGCAACTGTTGAAATTGGCCGCTTTCATTATATCCATCCCGGAAATCGCGAAAGGTGGTACCACGATGAGCGATACTGCCTTGCAGCACTTCGACAATTGCCTTGCGCAAACGTTTTATTTGGGTCATAGTGAGGGAACCGGCCGGGCGATCGGGACGAATGCGAGCGGCGAACAGGGCCTCGTCGGCGTAAATATTGCCGATCCCGGCAATCAGGTTCTGGTTTAAAAGTACGGCTTTGATGTTGGCCTTGCGGTCTTTGCATATCATTTGCAGGCAATGATTCGTGAATCCATCCCCCAGCGGTTCAACCCCCATATGGCAGAATTGTCTCTCCGGGTCGGTCATGAAGCGTACTCCGCCGAAACGTCGGGGATCCATGTAAACCAATTTGCAGCCGTTATCCAGATAAATGATCATATGCACATGGGGCCCCTCAATTTCCGCATCCTGGTCCAGCATGTAGAAACGCCCGCTCATGCCCAGATGCACCACCATGGCATAACTCGGCTCCATCTCAAGAATAAAATATTTTCCCCGTCTTCTTATATCGCTGATACGCTGACCAATCAACTGCGCAGGCTCGAAATCCTGTATTTTGATAATATCCGTTCTTTTAAATTCTATACTTGCAAATGCCGCCCCCACCTGATCCAGCAGGCTGCGTCTTATGGTTTCAATTTCCGGTAATTCAGGCATGCTAATCCTCCTGTGTCATTTGCCGGGCCGGCTCAGGCCGATATTCTACTCCCAGGCTTGCATATCGTACCAATCAGTCCCCACTTTCATACTGACGATCAAAGGCACTTTCAGTTCATAGGCGTTCTCCATGCAGTCTTTGACGATAGCGGCGGTCTCTTCCAGTTCTCCCCGCGGTACTTCCAGCAGCAGGTCGTCATGAACCTGCAGCAGCAAACGGCTTTTAAGCCCTTGATGCTTCAAGGTTTCAGCCACTTTGATCATGGCCAGCTTGATTATGTCAGCCGAAGTTCCCTGTATCGGAGTATTCAGCGCCATCCGGCGGGCAAATGACTGCACCATTTTATTCCGGGCGCGCAGGTCGGGCAAATAGCGTCTGCGGCCCAGGGCTGTGGCCACATATCCGTTTTCAATACCGAACTCCACCACATCCTGCATGTACTGCTTTACGCCCGGATAGGAATCCAGATATTCTTCTATATAGCGTCCGGCCTCCTTGCGGGACACGCCCGTATCCCGTGCCAACCCGAAATCGCTGATGCCGTAGATGATGCCGAAATTCACCGCCTTGGCGCGGCGGCGCAGATTCTCGTCCACCCGTTCCAAAGGAACGTCGAAAATTTCCGCGGCGGTACGGGTGTGGATGTCGATCCCTCGTCGGAACGTGTCAATCAGGGTTTCGTCGCCGCTGATGTGGGCCAGTGCCCGCAGGTCTATCTGGGAATAGTCGGCCGTAAACAGCAGCACTTCCTTGGACCCAGCGGTGAAAGCCTTACGGATACGGCGTCCCGCTTCCATACGAATGGGTATGTTCTGCAGATTGGGTTCCACGCTGGACAAACGCCCGGTGGCCGTCAAAGCTTGCTTGAAAATGGTATGCACCCGACCGGTGTCCGGATGGATCAAGTTTTGCAGCGCATCGGCATAAGTCGATTTCAACTTGCTGAGCTGCCGATAATCGATTATATAAGGAATGATTTCATGCTGGTCGGCAAGATTCTCCAATACCTCCTGCCCGGTGGAGTAACCGCTTTTGGTTTTTTTGCCTCCGGGCAGTCCCAGATCCTCAAATAAAACCTGGGCCAGTTGTTTAGGGGAATTGATATTGAACCTCGACCCGGCCAGTGCATAGATATTCTCTTCATCCTTTTCCAATCCTGTGCTCAATTCCTCCGAGATCTGAGCCAACACCCGCTTATCCACTTTGATCCCGGCAAACTCCATCTCCGCCAGAATCCCTGACAAGAGCATTTCCACATCGTACAGCAGACAGCGCAATTCATCCGTCAGTTCCTCTTCCATGCGGTGATAGAGGGGAACGATCAGGGCTGCCTGTTCGGCTTCGGTAAGGGAATTCGTATCAATGTTCATATAGTGGGCAATAACTTCCACCAATGTCTCCCCCTGGAAAGAAGCGTCAAGTACATAGCTAAGCAAAAGGCTGTCACCTTTTATCCCACCCAGGTCGATGCCTGAACGCAATAGAAATACCTGGGTGGATTTAGCGTTGTGCATGTATTTTAGCCGCTGCGGATCTTCCAGCATTTCTTTCAACCAAGCCAGGGCCGGGACTGCCTGCATATCAAGCCACGCCACTTCATCTCCGGCAGCCAGGTATATTTTCAAACCCTGTGCCCACATGGGGTGGTGATAGCTGGTTTCCAGATGGACTGCCAGTTCCCGGTCATGGGCCGGACCGGCCAGAAAACTTTCCACTTCCGCTACGGTTTTCAATTCCCGTATATCCACGGCGGAAGTATGCCCTTGAGTTTCCATGAGCAACGGTGGCTCCGTTTCCGGCCGGCTTTGCTCCAAAGCTGCCAGCAATCCCTTGAATTCCAACTTTTTATAAAGAACGCTCAATTCGGCGCGATTCATTTCCTTGACCGCAAAATCATCAATACCGACTTCCAACTCCACATCCCGCCGAATCGTGGCCAGATCCCGGCTCAAGTAGGCCTGGTCGCGGTAGGTGAGCAGATTTTCCTTCAGTTTTTTCCCGTTAACCTCTTCTATATGTTCATATAGATTTTCCAAGCTGGCGTAGGCTTTGATCAGTTTGATGGCGGTTTTGCTTCCGACCCCCGGAACTCCCGGAATATTGTCGGAGCTGTCGCCCATCAGCGCCTTGATCTCGATCATTTGCTCCGGCGTTACTTCCCATTTGTCGGTCACCGCTGCGGGATCATATACGCACATATCGGTTATGCCTTTTTTACTCATGTAGACCCTGGTGCAATCGCTGACCAACTGCAGGGCGTCGCCGTCACCGGTCAGGATTATCGTCTTCATACCCGCCGCCTCGGCCTGTTTGCTCAAAGTACCAATCAAATCATCGGCTTCAAAGCCCTGCAACTCAACATAGTCCACGTTCATCGCCGCCAGCACTTCCCGCAGCAGTTTGAACTGGCCTACCAGCTCGTCGGGAGTTTCGCCCCGGTTGGCCTTATACTCGCTATAGGTCTCATTGCGAAAGGTTTTTCTGTCCATGTCAAAAGCTACCGCAATATGGGACGGCTGCACTTCCGCGGTGACCCGGTTAAACATGGTTAAAAATCCGTATACCCCGTTGGTATATATCCCCTCCCGGGTATGCAGCAAAGGCAGGGCATAGAAAGCCTTGAAAAGAAGGCTGTTTCCGTCTATCAGCAGGAAAGTATTGTCACTCATGATCGGACCTCCGATATTGTATTTGCAGAAAAAACTTAATGGGCAGAATATATTCCCTGCCCATTATTATAGCGCATATTGAATTATTTATTTAGTCTAAGGAACCGGCCTTTTCCAACAAACGCAGTTCAATTGTCACAGAGCCGATCTCTTTATCAATTTTATCCTGCTCCGCCTGCAATGACTGTCTTTGTTTCTGTAAACTCTGCAACTGATCTTGCTGCTGTTCACTCAAACTGCCGCTTTCCTGCAGCTTCGCAATATTATTGTCTAAAGTAGCCAGCGTTTTCTGGTTATCGGCATAAGTTTTGGTGTAGGTAATATCATTCTGTATCGGCGCATCCACCCCGATGGCACTCAATTGATCCAGCACTTCGCCAGCCTTGTCCTGAGGTACTTGCAGCGTTACCACTTTGACGGTATCAACCGCAGCCATAACATTGGATGTCTTGACGCTGATCTGAGACCCGCTGGCGTATGCCAATTGCATAACGTCCTGCATCGATTTATCCATATCCGCTACCTGGATCTTAGCGGTATAATTCTGTTCCACTTTGTCCTGGACTGCTACCTCTGTCGGGTTCGAAGTCAAAGGCGTAGTAGTATTACCCTGGTTGCCAGTGGTATTGCCATTCGGTTTGGTTGCATCAGTCGTTTTGTCGCCGGTCTGATTGGAGGGATCCGGGGCCTGAGTGCTTTCTTGGCCGGTATTATTCTGCTGCAGTTGTTTATCGATCCAATCCTGAATGATTTTGTTGCTGTCAACCACCGCCACCGAAGGCTTGCTGTCCTTATTGAGCCAATCCTGCAATGAAGCTACCATCGCTCCGTACGGCAAGTAGCTGCTGGCAAATATACCGATGCTTAACGCCACGCTGGCAACAGCCGCCGCCATCCAACTGGCCTTTTTCGGCACATACGTTTCCCGCTCGGGGAAATGTTTGATTTTTTCATTGTTAATACGGTTATGAAGCTCCGCTCCAAAACCGTCCGGAATTTTAGGAGTATCCATTTTTTTGAGCATAGCAACCATACGGCTCATCTCTTCCATTTGGCGCGCACAACTCTCGCAACCGCCGAGATGCTCCTCAATTGCTGTATTTTCCGCCACACTGGTCACCTTATCCAGGTATGGAGAAAATAAATTTTGCATTTGCTCGCAATTCATGGTATTCTCCTCCTCGCTTTTTAGACGAGGCCTTATTTTAAAAGTTCCCTCTGTACAAGCTTTTTTTGTAAAACTCCGCGAGCTCTGCTGATGCGTGATTTCACTGTTCCGATGGAGCAATTGAGTACGTCTGCTATTTCTTCATAGCTTAGCTCCATGACGTCTCGCAGTACTATAACTGTTTTATGCTCGGGTTTCATTTCATCCAGGAGCAACTGCAGATTTTGAGTAAATTCTTTCTGTTCAAACAGCACATCCACTGCCAGGGACTGATCAACAATTTCCCGTTCAATATCATCACCGTCCAAAGTGGCCAGGGGTTCATCCAAAGAGAGCGGTACGATTTTGCGCTTGCGGCGGCGCAATTCATCCAGGCAGACATTGGTGGTAATGCGGTATATCCAGGTACCGAAGCTGGAATCTCCCTTAAAGGAGCGCAGGGAACGATAGGCTTTTATAAAAGCCTCCTGCGCCAAATCGTTGGCGTCATCCTCATTGCCCATATATCTATAAGCCAGCATATAAACTTTATTCTGATATGTATTGACCAATTCCTCAAATGCGTATGTTTCACCATGCAAGGTTCGCTTCACCAGTTGTTGTTCAGAATTCATCAATCTCTCCTCTATCCAGCACCACACCAGTTCGTTTTCAATTTCACAAGAACTATTCCAGGCTGGTTAAAATGGGGTTTCGCATCTAAGTCTGGTTACATATTCTGCACCCGACCATAATAATCCTTTAAAATAGCCTTCTTTGCAAATGTAAAGAATGTATGCAATGTTAATTTATGGGTTGCCTTTGCTGATTTAGGGGGATTTCAACAGCGATCAATTGCTTCCGGCAAGCTTTCGCCTGTTTCTTGACAACCGGGAAACCAAACTTTATAATAAGTCTTGCGTCCAAAACAAAATCAAGCCAGAGTGTCGGAATTGGCAGACGAGCGCGACTCAAAATCGTGTGCCGCGAGGCGTGTGGGTTCGAGTCCCACCTCTGGCACCAGGAAACAATCGCTCTTGACCGCGATACAAGCGGATTTGAGAGCTTTTTCTTTTCTTGCGGCGTCTTCCTGTTTGCCGTCCCGCATACCATCACATGAACCATTTTAGCGCATATTTGCAATGCTCTCAGCTACCTTTTTACCTGGCATTCCGCCCGCTTTGGAGGGATGTAAGGAGGGATATACGCCGATGATGGCGTTGGCCGAAGCGACTTTGGAACTGAAATCCAGGTGGTGGAAATGTTCGAGGTGGTGGAAATATCACTGTGTCCCAACCACTCCTGGATCTCCTTCAGGATGACACCATTGGCGTACAACAAGCTAGCGCGAATGTTGGCATGGCGGTGAATCACCGTGCAGGCACTGATTTTATAGGTATGCTTTTGTGGAATGGCAAACATGAAAAGCCCGCCACGGGAAGCACGGAAAGGGGGACGTGCTCCCATGCAGGCTTTGGCTAAGCTACCCTGAACGTCAGGATTTTGGTTATCAGTCTTGTTTCCAGTATCCTGCACAATTCTTCATCCAGAAACAAATGAGCGCTGCCGTACTCGTCATAAAACCGCCTTGTGGACAGGACCCCTCATAGTGTTTCAGGACTTGGTTGATTGCGTCAATATCGCCGCCGGACGCTGCCGCGATAATAAGAAACGGGAGCAAACTTTTATTGTTTTTTCCTGTTTTACGCCTTGCTATTCAAGCTCAAATGCTCCTGTATAGAGTTGATGATATTTTCCCCTCTCATTAATAAGTTGTTCGTGGCTACCCCGCTCAATGATACGACCACGCTCCAACACCATAATTACATCGGCGTTCTGAACGGTTGACAGACGATGGGCAATCACAAAGACCGTCCTGCCTTGCATCAAGGTGTCCATGCCTTTTTGAACGATCGCTTCGGTTCGTGTATCAATTGAGGAAGTTGCTTCATCCAAAATCATGACGGGCGGGTCAGCTACTGCTGCGCGGGCAATGGAGATCAGTTGTCTTTGCCCCTGTGAAAGTCCGCTGCCATCTCCCTCAAGCACGGTGTTATAACCGTCGGGCATCATACGGATAAAGCCATCGGCGTTGGCAAGCTTCGCGGCGGCGATACATTCCTCGTCCGTGGTATCAAGTTTACCGTACCGGATATTGTCTAAGACGGTTCCGGTAAACAGATTTACATCCTGCAGCACGATACCCAGCGACCTGCGGAGATCCGATTTTTTAATTTTATTGATATTGATACCGTCGTAACGTATCTTCCCATCCTCAATATCATAAAAACGGTTAATCAAGTTCGTAATGGTTGTTTTACCAGCGCCGGTCGCGCCCACAAAAGCAATTTTTTGGCCGGGCTCAGCGTAAAGCGTAATGTTCTGGAGTACCGGTTTTTTTTCTTCATATGCGAAATCGACATCGTAAAAACGGATATCTCCTTTCAGCTGCGTATAGGTAATCGTCCCATCGCTGTGCGGATGTTTCCACGCCAGAAATCCGGTACGGTCGTCGCATTCCTTTATTCCGCCGTTTTCCATTTTGGCATGAACCAGAGTAACATAACCGTTATCCGATTCACTGACTTCATCCATCAATTCAAAGATACGGGAAGCACCCGCCAGTGCCATAAGCACCATGTTAAACTGCTGGGAAACCATCCCGATAGGCATTACAAAACTCCGTGACAAGGTGAGGAAGGAGGCAATCGTTCCAAGCGTCATGACATTGATGCCGGTAAAGCTAAGATTACTTATACCGGCAATTCCCAATACCGCGCCGACTACGGCCAGCAGCACATACAGCATGTAGCCCATACTACTGACAATCGGCATCATGGCATTGCCGTATTTATTTGCTTCGGTGGAGCAGTAACAAAGCTCGTCGTTCTTCGTGTCAAAGGCTTCTTTGGCTTTTTCTTCGTGGCAGAAAACTTTAACTACCTTTTGGCCGTCAATCATTTCCTCAATATATCCGTTTACATCTCCGAGCGAATTCTGCTGTTTCATAAAGAAGGAACCGCTTTTTCCCGCAATTGCTGCAATAACCTTCAGCATGACCATAACAAAGAGGACGACCAGCAACGTTAAATTCACACTAAGATACAGCATTGAAATAAACACCGCAAGTATAGTGACCACCGAAGAAAACAACTGGGGCAAGCTTTGGGAAATCATCTGGCGGAGCGTATCGGTATCGTTGGTATAATGGCTCATAATATCGCCATGGGCATGGGTATCGAAATATTTGATAGGCAGAGTCTGCATATGATTAAACATTTTGTCGCGTATCTTTTTCAGTGTTCCCTGGGAAACCGTCACCATGATCTGGTTGTAGAACAATGTAGCAAGTACGCCAATCAGTAAAACAGCGCCCATCACCAGAACCGCTTCAAATAAGCCCGCAAAGGAAGGGTTGGTCTGGCCCAGCAGCGGGGTAATGTAATCGTCAATCAGCGTCTGGATAAAAAGCGACGAGGCGGCGCTGGCAATCGCGCTGAGAAGGATGCAGACAGCAACAAAAACGAGTTGTATTTTATAGTCGCCCATATAGGAAAGCAGGCGTTTAATCGTGCCGGGCTTAAACCTTTGGAAAGATGGCTTTTGGCCTGTACCGGGAGCGCCATTTGCAGACATTTCCCCCATTTGCGAGGCGCCCTTCGGCGGAGTATTGTCCAGGTTGTGATTATCTTTCGGCATTTTATTCATGGAGGGACCCCCCTTGATTCTGAGATTCATAGACTTCTTGATAAATCGGGCAGGTTTCCAGCAGTTCATCATGGGCGCCAACGGTATTGATTTTGCCGTCGTCCAAGACGATGATCTTGTCGGCGTCCATCACGGAGGCGACGCGTTGCGCAATGATGATCTTGGTCGTATCCGGGATTTCCTCCCGGAAGGCCCTCCGAATGAGCGCGTCTGTTTTCGTATCCACGGCGCTGGTGGAATCATCAAGAATGAGGATTTTCGGATTTTTGAGCAATGCCCGCGCGATACAAAGCCGTTGCTTCTGGCCGCCTGAGACGTTGCTGCCGCCCTGTTCGATATAGGTGTCGTATTGGTCGGGGAATTCCTGAATAAAGCTGTCCGCCTGCGCCAGCTTGCAGGCGCGCACCATATCCTCATCGCTGGCATTTTCATCGCCCCAGCGAAGATTCTCCTTAATCGTACCTGAAAACAGCACATTCTTTTGCAGCACCATCGCTACCTGATTGCGCAACGCTTCAATATCATAATCGCGCACGTCGGCGCCGCCTACGAGTACCCTGCCGCTCTCTACGTCGTACAGCCGCGGGATAAGCTGGACAAAGCTGGATTTAGAAGAACCGGTGCCGCCTATGATCCCAACTGTTTCGCCGGAAGCTATGGAGATGCTGATGTTGTCAAGGACCGGCTTTTCCGTTTTACGCGCATAGGAAAAGGTTACATTTTCAAAGGATATGGAACCGTCTTGCACCGTGAATAAGGGCTGTTCCGGGGTTGTCATATCACTTTCCTCGCTGAGAATTTCCGAGATTCGCTCCGCAGAAGCACGAGAAATGATGATCATGATAAAAACCATCGACAGCATCATCAGGCTCATTAATATCTGCATGGCATAGGTGATCAGGCTCATAAGTTCGCCAGTGGAAAGCCCGATAGCGGGATTGTTATTGCTGGCGACAATCTGTTGTGCTCCCAGCCACGATACCAGCAATATGCAGACGTACAGGCAAAATTGCATCAGAGGCATATTGTAGGCGATTCTCTTTTCAGCCTTTGAAAAGTCCTTGAAGATTGCTGTTGATATTGTCCCAAACTTAGTTTCTTCAAAACTTTCCCGGTTGAAGGATTTGACAACGCGAATGGCGCTGAGATTTTCCTGCACAACATTGTTGAGTCTGTCGTAAGCCTGGAAAACTTTTTGAAAGATTGGGTGCACACGGGACATGATCAGCCATAAACCAAGCCCCAGTACGGGAATACTGGCAAGAAAAATCAAAGAAAGCTGCGCGTCAATATGAAAGGATACGATCAGGCAGAAAATCAGCATGGCAGGGCTTCGTATCGCCATGCGGATAATCATCTGATAGGCGTTTTGCACATTAGTCACATCGGTTGTCAGGCGGGTGATAATACTGGCGGTTGAAAATTTATCAATGTTGGAGAAGGAAAAGTGCTGCACATTGTAGTACATGTCGCGGCGCAGATTCCTGGCAAATCCGGAAGAGGCAATCGCCGCGCTGCGCCCGGCCAGAGCGCCGAAAGTCAACTGTATCACCGCTGCAATAAGCAGCGCCAGTCCCATCATTAAAATGTAAGATAGGTTGTTCTTATCAATCCCGTAATCAATCAGATAAGCCATTAAAAAGGGTATGATAACTTCCATGACGACCTCAAATGTTACGTACACAGGGGTAAGTATAGAATCTTTTTTATATTGCCCAATACTGGCAGCCAGTTTTTTAATCATTGTTCGTTTCCCTTCCATTCGATGATATAAGCCGCTTATTATAAAGCATTTGAATCGATTATTTCTATCGCACAGATTGTTTCCTCTTGATACAGTCGCATGGCGCAACAATGTTGGACGTCAAACAATATGCTCAAAAAAATAGCTGTATTGTCAACTGAATAGCTTACTTTATGTTGTCCTTCATCCGTTGAATATAGCTATAAAAGGCTTCCAGTTCTTCTTCGGTGAACCCCCTTGTTAAAGCCGCCTCGAATTTATCTCCATGTTCTTTCATTGATTCGCTTAACTTCCAAGCCTTATCTGTAAGCACCAGCTTTTTCAGTCTGGAATCGTTCGGGACGCCATGCCGCTCAATTAACCCCTTTTTCTCCATCAAAATCAGAACTTTCGAGACAGTGGAGCGGGTAATGGTAAACTGTTCCTCCAAATCTTTCTGATAAATATCTTTATCGGCGTTATCGGCAAGAAACCCAATAATCCAGCCATTTGTGCCTGTGACAGAGTCGATTTGCTTTTTATGCTCTGTGTTTACAAATTTACGCATGATGAGATTTTCGAGGGAGCGGAGTTCTATTCCAATTGGTTTTCTGTTCATCTCCATCCTTGCCTCCTATTTTTTTGATATAAAGTTGTACGTCATACTGTATGACATACTACATTATGAATTGTCTCACTGTTTTTGTCAATAAAAAACAGTGCTATTGCCAATTTGGGAGTGTATTTATAATTTAAATGACCGAACGGCAGGTCATTTAAATATACGAAGAGGAAGTCATTCGGGTGGTTGAAAAAATAAAGCAGCTGGATAATCGAAAGAGGCACATGTTGTTTGGATACCGGCTCATGATGTCACTGATAAATTGGCACTTACTTGATTGGTGAATAATGATTTTTAAATTCCTCCCGGGCTTTTTGCGTGTGCATATGGACAAAATCCGATTTTCCCTTTGTATATGCATCCCGGTCTTGTTCAAACTGTTCTCTTAATCCCAGCTTCAGGGTTTCATACTCTCCGGCAACATCGGGATGTTTCTGTAAATAGTCCCGGAAATAAAGTTCACCCCAATCTCCCGGATGCTTAATATGAAGATGGTATACCTTTTGAGCAAAGCCTTTGAGAGTATAGCCTTTGTTAAAATCAAGCGCATTTTTTGAGCCTTCATCCCGCGTCATCAAAATCCAGCCGTTATTTTGCAGCAATCCGATAATTTCATCGGCATCGTACCCGTCCTTAATCTCAAGCAGAATATCTACGGTAGGCTTGGCGGCAAGCTCTGCAACCGAGGTGCTTCCGATGTGGTTTATACGGTAAATATCATAATCTCTTAGAATGGCTGTCAGTTTGTCCTTTTCTTCTTCATACCATATTTTATATTCTGGGTTATGCTCTTCTAAAATGATGGGGAATAGCTTCCATAACTCTTCCAAGCTCATATTTTTCAAGTCTTTCATCTGCTTTACCTACAAATTAGAAGTTGTAGCTTATCCTTATACTACGAAAGGATACTCACTGTATCATAGCATGGCTGTGAATATAAAATTCTTCCTGACTTGGCTGGTGCTTTTTCTCCAGGCTCTCCAAACCCTCGTCAAAGCGCCCAGCTTCTTGTTCATCTATCTCAAATACAGGACTTTGATGGTAAACCCATTTTCTTCCGTCCAAGACATCTGGTTTGAGTTCTTTTACCATCATTGCCGCCGGATATGTCCCATTTTCAAGACAGACATTGTACTTTTTGCAACTCTTAAAACCACGGCTTACGTAATTGCCTGGGTTTCCAAATATGACAATCACATCATAGCCAAGCGCGACCGCCTGTTCAAAGGAGTACTCCATTAGTTTTTTCCCGTACCCCTTTCTCTGATATTCTGGCAAAATGCAAACCGGACCGAACGTAAGGATGTCTTTTTCTTCCCCCGACTCATCAATTAGTTTTGTTTTCGTATACATAATATTCCCAATGATTTGATTATCAACTTCAATCACCAAATCCAACTCCGGCAGAAAATCTTTGTGGGGCCGCATAACATGAACTAAATAGTGTTCAACGCACCCCGGAATATATAAATTCCAAAAAGCTTTCCTTGTGATTTCTTCTACTTTCTCATAATCTGTTTCTTCCTCATTTCTAATCTTAATGATTTTGTTCATTTATAAACCTCCGATCATTTACCTAAGAC
>DATMYB010000475.1:0-8548 GCA_035561215.1 Syntrophomonas sp.
TTATAAAGCATTGGCCGAAGAATAATAAGATAAATCTTAAATCAGCATTTCGTTAATACGTGCAGATGGTTTCAACCAGAGCACTTTAAATAAAAATTTTGAAAGGATGTAGCACTATCATGGAAAGAAACCTGCCCTTTACTTCGGAACATGAAATGTTCAGAAAAGCTGTTCGCGACTTTATTGGCAATGAGATCGTACCCTACTACGAGCAATGGGAAGAGGACCATATTATCCCCCGTGAGTTATATAAAAAGATGGGTGACTATGGATTCCTTTGTCCCTGGGTACCGGAAGAGTACGGCGGAGCCGGGGCTGATATCCTCTTTGACATGATTATCATTGAGGAATTGGCTCGCAAGTCGGTGTTGCCGATTTTTACACAGTTGCACAGCACCGTCGTTTGTCCCTATATTGAAACTTTCGGTAATGAAGAACAAAAGCAGAGATGGCTGCCCGGCATCGTCAGCGGCGACAGCATTCTGGCAGTGGCCATGACGGAACCCGGCGCGGGCTCTGATTTGTCTTCGATGCGTACCCGGGCTGTTAAAGACGGTGATACTTATATACTGAACGGCTCCAAAACGTTTATTTCCAATGGAATTCTGGCAGATTTAGTAGTAGTGGCCGCCAAAACCGATCCGACGGCTGGAGCCAAAGGGATAAGCTTGTTTGTAGTGGAAAGAGATACGCCCGGTTTTGAGAGAGGTAATCAACCCTTTAAAAAAATAGGCTATCATTGCCAGGACACGGTGGAACTTTTCTTTGAAGATTGCCGGGTGCCGGCGGCCAACCTGTTAGGTGAAGAAGGTCATGGTTTTGCTTATTTGATGAAAAAATTGCAGCAGGAACGCCTGGTATGCGTACAAATGTCTGTATCACAGGCAGAAAGAGCCGTGGGGCTGACGGTGGAATATGTAAAAGAACGCCAGATGTTTGGCAAATCTTTAAACCAGTTTCAAAATACGCAGTTTGTTTTGGCGGAGTGCGCCAGTAAAGTACAAATCGCCCGAACTTTCACCGACACCCTTATTTTGAATCATATGCAAGGCAAAGATATCCTGCAGGAAGTCAGCATGGGTAAATACTGGATTTGCGAAACGGCGCACCAGGTGGCGTCCCAATGCCTGCAATTGTTTGGTGGTTACGGGTATTGTACCGAATATGAGATCGCTCATATATTTACGGAAACCCGTCTGCAGAGCATTTTTGCCGGCACTTCGGAAGTCATGAAAATGCTGGTCGGCAGAGGTTTGGGTTTATAAGTTGTCCAGTCATGATACCTTTAGGTGACGTAGACTACTAGTACACTGTCAACCCTAATTCCACATTTCCTTGTCGGTTAAATTGTTGCATGGCTGCGTTGTCGTCAATCGCAATACGTCCAGTATTGCTCAATCCTCCGCCTTGCCCTGCAGCAATTTCCCTCGACAAATAATATGCGAACTTAGGGTTGATAGACTACTAGAAGGCCATCGTAATTATGGAAGGGATGAAAATATGGAAGAGCTATACGTAAAACTGCGCGACAAGCTGAATCAATTGTCATTTGGCTATCCATCCACTGAAACCGGAGAAGAATTGGAGATTCTCCAATGGTTTTTCGATCCGGGGGATGCAGAAATGTATTTGGAAATGGAGGATAGGTTCCAAACCCCGGCGGAGATAGCGGCGAAGTTGGGGCTGGGACCTGAGGCGGTTGAAGAAAAAATGGAAGCTATGGCCCTGAAAGGGTTGCTTTTCAGGCTTAAAGACCAAAACGGACTGGTAAAATACCGGATAATGCCTATGGTGCACGGCATCTTTGAAGCCAACGATAAGAGGATCAATCTGGATCCGGAGTTTGCCAAAAAATTCTCTAATTATTATGGCAAACATATGATGAAATACTGGAATTCGACCGATACCCCGCTGTTTAGAACGATTCCGATCAACAGCGAAATGGTTGTGGGCAGTACCGTACTGTCCTATGACGATGCCGCGGCCATTTTAAAAGGCAAAAAAAGAATTGCTTTAACCGACTGCGCCTGCCGGGGACTAATGGAAAGCATGGGCAAAAGGCGGTGCACACATCCCATCGAGACTTGCTTGATGTTCGATGAAGTGGGAGACTATTATGTTCAAAACGGACTGGGCCGCTATATCACTACAGATGAAGCCTTGGAAGGGCTGAAAAGAAACGAACGGGAAGGCCTGGTAGTCAACGTATCCAATTCAATGGATCCGGAAATAATGTGCAGTTGTTGTTCCTGCTGTTGCGGTGTCAATGTCGCCGCCAAATATTTTCCCGGTCCTAGCTTGCAATTCCAGAGCAACCATATTTGCGTGTATGATGAAGAGCTATGCGTAAATTGTGGTAAATGCGTAGAACGTTGCGCTTTTGGGGCCAACAAGCTGGTAGACGGGAAAATTATTTTTAAGGCGGATCATTGTTACGGATGTGGCTTGTGTGTCACCACTTGTCCGCAAAAAGCACGTTCACTGGTAAGAAAGCCCGAGGATAAATTATATGATCCGCCTCAGGCATTGTATCGTGGTTACGGTGAGATGAAAAAATACCGGGGAATGTAAAATACCCCCGCTTTGGTTCCGATTTATAAAGCATTTATTTCGGTTATGGCTACAGCCGTACCCATTAGGGTACGGCTGTAGCGCGTCAAAAGACGAATGGTTCGTTATCGTAAAATCCCTTCCCTCCAGGTACCTTAGATGCGCCTTACTTACGGATTTTGGCAGTCTTTGTCCTTTACCTTTTGCGCTTACTTTTTGTTGGTTCTGTTGTTCTGGGTTTAATTGACAGTTTGGGCCTTATGGAATCAGTGAGGTTGCCGCATCGTTGATGGTCAGAGCCGTTGCGTGGGTTCATTAGTGAAACCGCTGTTTCATAATTGATATTCGTTGTGGCCCTGGGGAGAACAGAATAATGAAAAGCCAATTAGGGAGCGGCCCAATTTAAAGGAAGGGAAAATATCAGAGTCGAGCTTTTGCGGTAAAGCGGCACTTTGAGAGCAATGGCACGAAAATTGCAAAATGTGTGAGGCATGCAATAAAGGCATGTTGGAGACTTGATCGCAACCCGCAGATTCATATCGATCCATTTCTTGTTGCTTTGATTCTAAAAGAGAACGAATGATTAAGGAGGTGTCAACCAACCCAGCGTTATTGATCAATATGCGGGACTTATAACACATTGCGTAATAGAAAACAATACATTTGTCTTGATTCGAAAGGAGAAAAAATGGCAGGCGCATTAAATGGTTTAAAAATACTTGATTTTACTACCTTGCTTCCCGGCCCCTTTGCCACCATGAGTCTGGCGGATATGGGAGCCGATGTACTGAGAGTGGTTTCTGGAACGAGGCCCGATCTGGCTGACATGCTGCCACCGCGTGTACCCGGTACCAAAATGTCGGCGGCATCGGCTCAATTGGGCAGAAATAAAAAATTGATTACGCTCAATTTTAAAGATAAGCGTGCCATCGAAGTTATTCATAAGCTTTTAGCGGAGTACGATATCGTCATCGAACAATTCCGGCCAGGCGTCATGGACAAACTGGGATTGGGTTATGAAAGCTTGAAGACGGTTAATCCGCGGCTCATCTATTGTTCATTGACCGGGTATGGACAGACCGGGCCTTTGAGTAAAAAGGCCGGCCACGACATGAATTATATTGCGCTTTCCGGTATGGCTTCCTATTCAGGCACCAAGAAAAACGGTCCGTCGCTGTTCGGCATGCAGGTAGCCGATGTGGCTTCCGGTTCCAATAACACTATGATCGGTCTGCTGGCTGCAGTTATATACCGCCAGAACACCGGCAAAGGACAGCATGTGGATATCTCCATGACCGACGGCATGGTTGCTTTTAATGCTTCGGTGGGCGCATCGTTTCTCGTAGACGGCAAGGAAGTCGGCCGGGAAGGCATGTTCCTAAACGGAGGCTCTGTGTATGACTATTACAAAACCAAAGATGAGCAATATGTGACCTTTGGAGGGCTTGAACCGCAATTTTTCAAAGCGTTTTGCGAGACCATCGGCAGACCTGATCTGATTGAGGGCGGTTGTATACGTCCGGATGCGGAACAGGTCAAAGAGGAAATCAGGGAAATTATGGCGACCAAGACCAGAGACGAATGGACGGATGTATTCAAAGGTGTCGATGCCTGCTTTGAGCCGGTGCTGTCCCTTACTGAAGCTTTTGCCAGCGAGCAGGTCAAAGCCCGCAATATGGTGGTAGAAGTTCCCGGACCCAACGGCGTAAAGGTAAAACAGATAGGCAGCCCCATCAAGTTTTCCGAAACTTCTCCGGAATATCGCTCCATCGGAAAGAGCGTCGCCGATGCGGATACCAATGATATCATGCGGACTTTGGGATACAGCGACGCCGAGATTGACGCTTTTGAAAAAGAAGGCGTATTCGGCACCATGTAAAAATCTGCTGCCGGCTGAATACGGACTGCGATTCGGGAAGGCCGGACAGACCGCTGGTTTCGGGCTAAACGACCGGGAGATCATATTTGAAATCCAGGGTTCAGAACTGATCTATTGCCGATGGACTTATTGAAGTAATTCCCCAGAATACAGGCTGTATGAAGGTTGGCACTCTTATTGCATTTAACAGAGGCAGGATCAGGCAGAGGGAAGATCGCTTGGATGAAAGGGGGAAGAATCGGGAGCAGCGCCCAAAATCCCATTGGAAATTGGTAACAACAAATTGAGTTGAAGCCATTGAATTTAGGAATTTTGGGACATTGCCACCCTGATCCCACGGTTGAGTAAAAGAATAAGTCAGTTGTTATATTCTTTGCAGTGATTTTATTCACAATTTAAGGAGGGGTGGCGATGGGTAACTGGGTTACGCAAAACTGGGGTTTGGTAGGTATTATTGCTCTGTACCTGATTGGTTACATGATTTTGAAGTATTTTCTCAAGACTTTTTTAATCAACCGTTCCAAGAAAAGAAACAGCCAATAAAAATTGCCAAATGAACTAGGAAGTAGAATTTTGAGGAGGTAACGATTGGTGGCAGGCGAAGCTGTTATTGAAACTAGAAATGGCCAGCAGTATGTAGACGGCCATAGGTTAATTAGTAACCCGACTGATTATAAATGGAGAGTACTTATCGGAGCGTTTTTTGGACAAGCTTTTGATATCGCGGATTTGATGGCAATCTCCTTAGCGCTGCCCCTGATGATTAAGGATTGGGGCCTCAGCCTGGTGGCGGCAGGCGGAGTGGCTTCCATGACGTTGATTGGCTCCGCGCTGGGCGCTTATTGTTGGGGACCGATCATGGACAAGTTCGGAAGAAAAAAGATATATATCCTATGTTTGCTTTGGATGTCGGTGTTTTCAGGCTGTTGTGCTTGGGCGGACAATTTGCAGCACCTATATATCCTGCGGTTCCTGGCTGGTTTTGCCCTAGGTGGATTATGGGTTATGGGTTCGACCTTGATGAATGAATTTACCCCGATGGAATGGCGCGCTACCGCCTCGGCTTTTATTCAGTCAGCCTCCCTTCCGGGTTACGGCGGAATCCTGATAATGAACCTATTTGTCGTTCCTACTTACGGATGGAAGCCGTTGTTCCTGATTGCCTGGCTGGGTGTTCTTTTAGCTATATATATGTGGGTTGCCATACCGGAATCACCGGCATGGATCAAAGCCAAGTATAACCTCGACACCGCGAAAGTTGCAGCAAATGTCAAGAAATACACGATGAGAGACTTGTTTAAAGGCGATTTTGCCAAGTCGACCTGGCTCAGCGCCGGTTTGGTTATCAGTTTTATCGTATCATATTGGGGACTGCAGGCTTGGACTCCCACCTTCCTGGTTTCGGAAAAAGGAGTATCCAGCGCCAGAATGACTTATATTATGCTCAGTATGAATATCGGCGGATTCTTTGGCTATTATGCCAGCGGCTGGGTAGCCAATAAACTGGGACGCCGTGAAAACTTCCTCTATGGCTGTGTGGCGGCAGGGCTTATGATGTTCCTGTTCACTTATGTCGCTTCTCCCTCTACGGTAGTGTGGATATCCGCATTGCTCGGATTTATTTCCTTCGGTTATGTTGGATCTCTGGCAGTGTTCCTGGGCGAACAGTTCCCCACCGAGATTCGGGCTTCCGGTATCTCATTTGCTTGGGGATCCGGGCGTTTAGCCGCAGCGATTATACCGACCGCTCTGGGCGGTTTGGCTGCCAGCACCAGCCTGCAATTTGCTATAGGCTTAATGGCGGTAGTATGCGCGCTGGGTTCCATATTCGCATTCTTTATGAAGAACGGCTTGTATACAGATAATGCATAAATAAATGAGACATAATAGTATATTTCTATTGAACAATTGTCGTTAAAAACAGTCTTATCTTGATTTCGTAAAGCGCCTGCATCCGTTGGAACTGGTCGAAAACACCAGCCAAACGTGGCAGGCGCTTTGTTTTGCTTTATGCGGAGGCTGACGGCGAGCAGCAACGGTTATTTCATTACCCGTCGTTTAAAGAAAACATGATTCTAACCTGAATCCATAAATCTCAAAAATGATACTCAAAACCAAGGAATTGCATTAAGAAGATACGCGGATGGAGCCGGGGCGTTCAAGCGATAAGGCGCTGTTGCCAAACAACGTATATTTCCTGCTTTAAAATAAGCGATACGAGCAAAACGTATATGGCATGCATTTTGCATTGAACAATATAGATAGTTTTTTGACGATAAAATTGTTCCGATACGTTAAACAGTGGTCTGGTACTCTGTTAACCCTACACAGTTCCTGGTCGGTTAAATTTCTGCATGGCTACGTTGTCGTCAGTCGCAATACGTCCAGTATTGCTCACTCCTCCGCCTTGCCCTGCAGAAATTTCCCTCGGCCTATAATATACGGACTTAGGGTTGACAGCGTACTAGCCGGTGCAATATCTGATGCAATCATAACAGTTGATGGGAGGATAAAACGAAGCATGGAAGAGTTTGATGCAATCGTTGTGGGAGGCGGTTTGGCAGGGCTGGCGTCAGCCTATACGATGGCCGCGGCCGGTTTAGAAGTATTGGTGTTAGAAAGAGGCGATTATTCCGGTTCCAAGAACGTTACCGGAGGACGTCTGTATGTCAATCCCATTCGCGACCTTTTTCCCGAGTTATGGGCGAAAGCCCCTTTAGAAAGATACATCGCTCATGAAGAAGTATGTATTATGGACCCAGAGCGCAGCATTACGGTGCGCTATGACGGCGCCGAGCTGGGCTGCGAGCCCTATCAAAGCTACAGCGTTCTAAGAGGGAAATTCGATAAATGGCTGGCCAAACAGACAGAACGCCAAGGCGCCATGATGGTTACCAAAAGCCGGGTGGACGATCTGATCATAGAGAACGGAAAAGTCCAGGGAGTCATGGCCGGCGGCGAGGAATTGCGAGCCGACGTAGTCGTCGCTTGCGACGGCGTCCTGTCCTTCATCGCGCAAAAAGCCGGGTTGCGCAAACCCTTTCAGCCCCAGCATTTCGCGGTGGGATTTAAAGAAGTCATCGAACTGGAACGCAGAGTCTTGGAAAACCGTTTCAATTTGGAAGGTGACGCCGGCGCGGCACGGCTGTTTATGGGAGATGTAACCGCCGGTAAATTCGGTGGAGGATTCCTTTACACCAATAAAGAGAGTATCAGTTTGGGCATCGTGGTGGGCATTGAAGCCCTTACCGCCGAAGGTCCCCGGATCAATGCCCCCCACCTGCTGGATCAATTCAAGCAGAGGCCGGAGATCGCCCGGCTGATTAAAGATGGGCAGACCGTTGAATATGCCGCCCATGTGATTCCGGAAGGCGGCATCAAAGCCATGGGCAGTTTGTATGGAGACGGCATACTGGTAGCCGGGGATGCGGCCGGCTTTTCCATGAATATCGGCGTCACCGTCCGAGGGATGGAATATGCCATGGCCAGCGGCTATTATGCCGCTCAGACAGTCATTCAGGCCAAAGCCAAAAATGACTTCGGCAAAGCAGGATTATCGATTTATGAAACCCTTTTGAACGACAGCTTTGTACTGAAAGACTTCAAAAACTTTAAAGAATCCCTGGACGTACTGGAATACCCGCCCTTGTTTGAGCACTATCCGCAACTGGCAGGCAATATTATGCGAGATTTGTATGCTGTTCCGGCGGGGAGCAAAGACAAGCTCTTTCCCACTATAAAGAAATATATGAGCATGGGAGAAATCTGGAGCGCGATCAAGCTGGGAAGGAGAATGATGAAGATATGAGCGAAGTGCTGGGGTTAAAAGCCAAGCTGGGGCTGGACGTGTTCAAGGAAGACAAAGAATTTCACATCAAGATCGTTCCTGGCAAAGAAAAAGACAGCCGCTTAAAAAAAGCCATCATCGTATGTCCGGCAGGTTTATACAGCGAAAATGAAAGCGGCGAAGTCGTGATCAGCGTGGATGGATGTCTGGAATGCGGCACCTGTCTCATCGCCTGCGGGGAGGAAGTGCTGGAATGGCATTACCCCGGTGGCGGCAGCGGGGTCCAATTCCGATTCGGCTAAACTGCTGAATACGAGCAACAGGTATTAAAT
>DATMYB010000476.1:0-10624 GCA_035561215.1 Syntrophomonas sp.
AAACATTTTTCAAGCAAATAAACTGCGAAAATAATTCTTTTTATATATTGTTTCTGCGTCCTTTCCGTGATATGATCTTCCATATTTTCAGGACCATGTAACCGTGCAGCCTTAGCTGTTTAAATCAGCGTCCTGAATAACTTTTTCCTTTTTGTATTACCAATTGGTTACACTTTAACGTTATTCCTGTGCGCTTCAAATGTCAATGCTTTTTACACGATTTATTGGAAGCAGCCATTATTGTTTGGTATTTTCACGCGTATAAAAAGGCATTCACCGGGCTTCCGATGAATGCCTGCTTACAGCGCCTCTTCTCAATCTCCGGCGGTATTTCGTTTCCCCATAATCACCTTTACGTAATGGATTGCTCCATCATCAACAAGGCATAGCACATTCCCCTCAATGGCCGTTCCGTTGATCAGCACCTCGGCTATGCCCTTGCTTACCCCCTCCGGGTTATATACCCTGATTTTGTACAGCGTGCCAAAATATCTGTATTCAATGGCATATTCTCTCCATTGCGGCGGTATGCAGGGATCAATCGCGATGGTGCTGCCGATTTTTTGAAAACCCAGCATATCCCCCAGTGCCGTTTTATACATCCATCCCGCGGAGCCTGTATACCATGACCATCCGCCTCTTCCTGCGTTGGGGTGTAAGGAATATACATCGGCAGCCATCACATAGGGTTCCAATTTATATGTGGAATATCCCACTGGGTTTTGCGCATGGTTGATGGGGTTGACGAGATCGAAGTGCTCCCACGCCTCGCCGCCCGCTCCGAGCTTCGCCCATGCCATGATCGCCCATGCAGCGGCGTGAGTATATTGCCCGCCGTTTTCCCGTATCCCCGGAAGGTAGCCTTTGATATACCCCGGCTCCAACTCTCCAAGATCAAACGGCGGCGTAAGCAGCTTGATGATTCCGCTTTCCCGGTCAACCAGATGCCTTTTTAAAGAATCCATCGCAGCGGATGCCCTTTCAGCATCCGCTGCGCCGGATAGAACCGCCCAACTCTGCGCAATGGAGTCTATGCTGCACTCGCTGCCCTCTCTCGAACCAAGAATTTTCCCGTCATCGAAATATGCCCTCCTATACCACTCGCCATCCCATGTGTTTTCCTCCATCGACTGCGCAATCGTCTGCGACATTTTTATATATTCGTTTGCCCTCGATGCTTCACCGACCATGCTGCAAACAGGTGCAAAGCTTTTGAGCACCGAGATCATGAACCATCCAAGCCAAACGCTTTCGCCCTTGCCTTTTTCTCCGACCTTGTTCATTCCATCGTTCCAGTCGCCCGAACCGATAAAAGGAAGTCCGTGGACGCCGAATTTCGCAGCTTTATCGATGGCCAAACTGCAATGCTCAAACAGCGTTGCAGTTTGGGTTGACACGCGCGGCCTCGCATATCTTTCACTCTCGCCGTCCTCCAGCACTTCGTCTTCCAGAAAGGGCAACTGCGTCTTCAGTATCGCTTCATCGCCGGTCACTTTTACATATTCCGCCGTGACATAAGGCAACCATAGCAGATCGTCGGAACATCTGGTACGCGTGCCTCGTCCCCACGGTTCATGCCACCAATGCTGCACATCACCTTCCTTGAACTGATGCCTTGCGTGCAGCAGTATCTGGCTGCGTGCAAGCTCAGGCCACATGGTGAGGATCGACAAACAATCCTGAAGCTGATCACGAAACCCGAAAGCGCCACCTACCTGATAAACCGAAGTCCTTGCCCAAAGTCTGCATGAGATCACCTGATATTGGAGCCATCCGTTCACCATAAGGTCAAATGATGCCGATGGCGTATCCGCTTGTATAACGCACAGCTTTTCCCGCCAAAACCGCTTTACCTTATCCAAAGCATTCTTTGCTTCCGATACGACCGTATACTTTTTCGTTATCAATTCCACTTGTGATGCTTGCTTGCTCATTCCCAAGAGAAATACGGCATCCATGCTTTCATTGGGCATCAGCTTAATATTCACCTGAACAACAGCGCAGGGGTCCAGCCCTGTTCCCACTATCCCCGATAGTTTTTCATGCTTCAACGCATCCGGCGACGCAATGCCGCCGGCACCTAAGAATTCCTTTCGATCCCCCGTCACCTGACGTTCCTTCACGGATGCATCAAGAAAGCCCGTATAGCCCGCAAATTCCTCATTGTAAGGGTTATCGAAGAGCAGCGTACCCGATTTGCTAAGACGGGTTCCGATGTGCATAGCCGTTATCTGATCCCCCACGCCCAAAACGGGCCGCACATAATAGGTCAAGCACAGGCTCCGTTTTTGAGCCGAATCGTTCACCAGATTGAGCAGGCTGATTTTTACAGGATCCTGCAACGGCACGAACTGCGTGAGGCTCTGGCGGATTCCATGGCTGTCGTGCGCAAACACGGAATACCCGAACCCGTGCCGGATATCATATGTGCCCGGCTCTCTTAGGGGCAGCGCCGTCACCGTCCATGTTTCACCCGTGTCATTGTCAACGATATACAGCACTTCCCCCGGGCTGTCGCACACGGCGTCATTGCTCCATGGCGTAAGCTTGTTTTCCCTGCTGTTATCGCGCCATGTATAGGATGAGCCGGACTCCGAAACCAGAAAGCCAAAACCGGGATTGGCGACCACATTGACCCACGGAGCCGGTGTATTCTCCCCGTTTTTCAAGCGGATCACATACTCCGACCCGTCTTGCAAGAAACCGCCCAGCCTGTTAAAAAACAAAAGCCCCGGTTTCTCTGCTTTGCTTGCCGTGCTGTACTCCTTGGCTTCCCCCGTAAACCGCCTGCTCTTCAATTGAGGCTGCTCAGTTTTTGCGTTCATCTGCTCTCTAAGCGTTCTGCCATCATCTTTTAAAACAATCCTTGCCGCGGCATAAAAAATAGGCGCCTCAGGTATTTCATTCGCGTTCAAAACGTACGCCTTTTCCTTGCCGCGCAATTGCCCGGATTCGACATCCGACACAAAATCTCGGAACGGCTGGCCGTATCCGCTGTCCATATTGGCCAAAATTACAAGGTCCACCTTCAAACCTTTCATCCACCAGTACTCATGCGCTTTCATGATATCAAGAATGAGCGTTTTATCCTCCGTATGGTCGATCACAGCGAGCACGATCGGCTGGTCACCGGAGATGCCGTATGCCCACAGGGCTGCTTGTCCCCTTGTGTTTTTTGAAACCATGTCCTGATGCTGCCTTTTCAGTGGGCTGATAAACAGGATATGGGGGATCATTTCCTCATACAGCGCCATGGATTCCTCAGGGATGTGAAGATGCTTCGCCTCAAGCTGGCTTCTCACTTTTGCAAGGTAAAAAGCTGCCTCCACAGCTTCCGGCGAAGAATATTTTCCCAGTATCCTAAGCAGCGATTCCTTTGTATCGCCTACCGCCGTAACAAAAGACATCACCGCCGTGCTACCCGGCTCTATGCTAACCCTAGCGCGCAGGCTCATGACGGGGTCGAGTACCGGCCCGTCCGAACCGGACAGCGGCTCACCCTCGGTTGCAAGGGGGGAGGCGATGCTCCGCCCTCGCCCGATAAATTTCATTCTGTCCGTCTCAAACTGAACACCGGCGGTCGAATCCGCCTGCAGCACGATCCTATTGGCCGCACACCACGTTTTTTCCTCATTCGACCGCGGGCGCCTGCTTGCGAAGATGCAGTACTTTTCCGCCGCGTATTCGGTTTTTATAAAAAGATTGCTGAAGGCCGGATGGGCGGCATCCTGCGCCTGCGTTGCCAAAACGACTTCAAAGTAACCCGTAAGCTCCAGCATCAACATTTTTTCGCCCAGATTCTTCAAGGATACGCGCCGGATTTCCACGTTATCGCCGGACGCGACCACAATTTCAGTCGTTGTTTCAACGTGCCCGTCGACTCTTTTAAATTGAGCTTTGTCGGACGTAAAGGTCACCTCATATTTTTCAGGCAGAATGTTCAAAGGCGCATAAGCGCAAGACCAGACAGCGCCAGTTTCCACATTTCTCACAAAGTAAAACATACCGTATGGATCGAGCGTACTGTCTTCGCGCCATCGCGTAACCACGACCTCTTTCGTTTCGCTAAAGCCTGTGCCTCTGTCGGTGATTACGACCGAGTAATCGCCATTGGTCAATATATGTGTTTTTGGCAGCAGACGATCCGGCTTATGGTATTTGAGAATCAAATTGCTCTCTTTCAGCTTTGCTCCTTTGGCCGGCACGACTTTTTCCTTTTCTTCCTTGGTAAACACCACGTTCCCAGGTATCTTTTCCTGAAGCAGCAACCGGGCTGCCCGTACCTCGGGGTCCGCATGGAAACGCTTCTGCATGATGTTCTGATTCAGATAGTTGTTTATTGCAAGCAAACTCATGCCCTGATGGTGTGCCATATAGCTTTTTACGATGGCCATCTTGCGGTTCGTCAGCCTTTTTTTCGTATAGTCCGCGGCTTCAAAAAAGCCGTAACCGCCCTCCATACCGGCTGCCTTCAGCTGCGTTAAGTTCTTCAGCGCCCCCACGGGATCGACCATCAGCGCAAGGAATGTCGCGTACGGCGCGACAACGGCATCGCCTATAAGCCCCCTCTTCAGGCCCAGCCACGGCACTCCGACCGCTTTGTATTTATAATCAAGGTTATTATCCATCGAGTAATAGCCGGATTCTGATGCGCCCCATGGCATTCCTCGCTGCACGCCATATTTCTTTTGGTTTCGAACGGCAAAAGCATACGATTCATCCAATAGCGTGTTTTTATAGCTCTTCATGATCAGCAGCGGCATGAGGTATTCAAACATGGTTCCTGTCCATGAGACAAGCCCTTTATACCCATCCATCACGGTCAGTGTCCGGCCCAGCTTGAACCAGTGCGTGGCCGGAACCTCGCCTCTTGCAATCGCGATGAAGCTGGTTTGCCGTGCTTCCGAAGCCAGCAGGTCGTAGTAGGAGCTTGATAGCTTGTTCTCTTTTATACTGTAGCCGATTGGGAAAAGCTGCTTTTTAGCGTCATACAGGGGCAAAAACCGAGTCGCATCCGCCAACGCCTTGATTCTTTTCATCAAGTCCTTGTACCTGCAAAGGAATGCTTCGGCGGCGTTGCTTGATTCGACGAAGGCATTCATTGTTTTGCACAGCCATACCGCTGTTTCATCATCGCCATTGGCTGTAAGCGTGTCAAAGAAGCTGAAAGCGCGCTTGCATACGGATGGCAGGTCGCAAAGATTAGGATTGGCTTTCATATGCGCCATTGTTTCATCAAGGACAGCTGATTGTCCAACGGATAATCTCCCCGTCAAAGTCTGCGGTATGGATGCAAGCATATCCGTCCACGGCATAAGCTCCAGCTGTTCCGCCCTTTTGTTCGCGATCATTCGCTCGATTTTATTTCTCCAATGACAATCGGAAAGCTCGCCGAAGCACCCTTCCTGCGACAGAACTTTCATCAGCTCGCTCCACGCAGTAAGGTCAAAAGGCCGTAATGACCATTCTTTTAGGTACCCGGTTATTTCGGCCGCTTTGAAGCCGTCCTGTTCGGCGCAGCCAAGCGTGTCCAGTATCCCCTCCACGCATTTTTGATCCACAAGCGGACGCTCAAGGTAACCCTGAAGCCCTTGCGCAAGCGTTATGAGGTAACAGACAAGGTTGCCGCTGTCAACCGTGGATACATAGGGAGGGTTCAGCGGCTCCAATGTTTTTGTATTATACCAGTTGTACAGATGACCGTTCCATTTTTGAAGCGCTTCGATCGACGATATGGTTTTTGCAAGCTGGCCCGTCATTTCAAGAATCCCGATGTATCCCATGTCCCTCGCGGTCAAAACCGACAGCAAACCCAACCCGATGTTCGTTGGCGAGGTTCTTTCGGCAACACCCCTGTACGGCTCTTGCTGAAAATTATCCGGCGCAAGATAGTTGTTTTCTTCATTGGCAAACTCTTCGAAATATCTCCATGTGCCTCTTGCGATTCTTCTCAATTCAACGGCATGTTCGTCCGAAACCCGTTCTCTGTCGTCCTTACATTCGCGGCTGATACGGTAGGCGACGCAGGGTGCCGTTGACCAGGCGGCGAAAAGTATGACGCTCAACACGGTAAGCTGTGGATGAACGCCGATGACGAGCGCAACGATGACTAACGCTTGCCATATGGACGCATGCATTTTGCCGTAATAGCTGCTTAGGGTTTCCTTCTGGCTTGCCTCCGAATCCGCCGAGGTCACCCATTCAAGCATGTTTTTCTTGGATACGTAGACACGCCAGAGTGTAAGCAAAACGGCCTTCATCATAGAGTATGCCTGATATGGCAGAAAAAGGAAGGTAAGCCCGGCCTGATACACCATAGCCTTTAACCCAATGATAATCGGGATGTAGCTTTTGATTTTCTCTGTGAATATGCTGCCTGAAAGAACATAGCTCATCGCAGATGAAATAAGCGGGAACAGCAGCGCGACAAGCACATATCCCAGCCAAAGCAACAAGTTGCCTGGGAGTATGGTAAGGCTCAGCGCGAGCAGCACCATCAGCGCGGGGGAAACAAGGCTTCTCCTCAGGTTGTCAAACATCTTCCACTTGGAAAGCAATGAAAGCGGATTTTTTATCATCCCTACACCACTGGGTATGCTGTGGAAAAGAAAAGGAATCAGCTGCCAATCCCCCCTTATCCACCGATAAAGGCGCGCGGACAGGGAATTGTATTTTGTGGGATAGGCTTCTACCAATTTTAAATTGGTCACCAAGGCCGCCCTTACATAGGAACCCTCGTACAGATCATGGCTTAGGATTTTGTTTTCAGGGATGGCATCCTTCAAAATTTTCTGAAAAACCTTCAAATCATAGATGCCCTTCCCCGTATATATACCTTCTCCGAACATGTCCTGATAAACGTCGGAGATCGCGCTGGAATAAGGATCGATCCCAACCTGACCGGTATATATTTTTGAAAAAGGCGACTTGCCGGAATGCTCGCTGTCAAAATCCACCCGTGGCTGCATAAGGCCATATCCCTCCACCACAACACCCCTTACCGGATCAATGACCGGCCTATTCAACGGATGCGCCATGGTAGCAATCATTTTTTTTGCCATGCCAATAGGCAAAATGGTATCGCTATCCAAAGTAATGATATATTTGATTTTCGAGAAATCCTTGACTCTTGTCGAACGATAGGAAAAACTGGTTTCCTCGCAGCCCAGAAGAAGGTCGTTAAACTCCATCAATGCGCCGCGCTTTCTTTCCCACCCGATCCACTTTTTGTTTTCAGGGCTATATTGGCTTGTACGATGAAAGTAATAGAATATCTCCGTTCCATCATTCATGTATTTCTCGTTGAGCGCCTTTACGCCGCTCATTGCCGCGTGGATGACCGTAAGGTCGGCAGCCACCTCCTCATCGGAATCCTTGAACGCGCCAACAAGCGCAAAGTACAAATTTTTATCCCTGTTGGACAGATAATGGGTCTCAAGGTTGCCAAGGATCTCTTTCACCCTTGTTTGGTCAGGCAGCAGCGTTGGGATGACGATCATGGTGCTCATGCTTTCCGGAATGCCGTCTTTAAGCTCCAAGGCAGGAAATATCGCGGCTTTTATCGTCTTTGCAACAACCCAATTAACGATGCTCACCGCAACTTCGGAGGAAGCGATGAACACCGCAATGATCGCAATTAATGCCCATACCCACTGATGCGAAAAGGTCTGATGGATAGCGTACTGCGCTGCGCCGCCCGCTAGCAGCAATGTGATCAGGATAATGGAACCGATATACAGAATCTGCGGATGCTCCCTCGCAAGCTTTACCGCAGCGGGGACCCATACCGTTTTAGCTTTCAGTGCCTTATATAAATCTTCGATCCCTTTGCCAATCAGATAGTAACCTACATGCTCCGTGCGCGCGGCGCCTTCATTCCTCTCCTTGCGCGCTGTTGCCGCAAGTTCAATGGCCTTGGCTGCAATGCGAGCTTCTTCAATGCCGCAAGCTGAGGAAAGCTCCTCTATTTTGCTCCTGTACGTGTTGCGCGTCGCAATATCCATCAAAGGGTATGTTCCGTCCGGGTCTTTGCTTAATATCTGCCCCACAAAGCTGACCGCCTCGAACAAATCCGACCAGTCGAATATGGCGAAATATTTAAGGCTCGCGATGTTATTTCCTGCGGAAACGGTTGCTGAAGACTGTAGCCTGAGCTCCTGCCGGTTGGCCGCTTCCATTTTCTGTTCGCCCAAATACTCATTGACATATTTAGATACCGCAGCATATCGTGGACCCAATATCCGTAAGCGGTACGACAAATGTTCAATAAAGGGGAGGCCGGCTCTCCCCTGCTTCATGATGTTCTGCAACAATCTTGTTGTGTTTTCCTCATCCGCATCCTTGTTGACAAGCATCTTGTCAATCATATCATCCGCTTTGTTCCACTGGATTTGTGTATTCTTGATCTTCTCGCAGATATTTCTGATGTTTTCCAGCAACGCCAGTTTTATAACGATAGGCAATGCCCATATTTCCCTGTCAAAAATTCGGTTGTGCTCTTGATAGGCTTTGAGGCAGCGAATCAATTTGGTTTCATCTATCTGCCCGTCTGAAAGCACCGATAGCTCCATCACCAACGCGAATATTCGGGCATGGCCTTTGAACGGACCATTCTTGAGAACAGGGAGCCGCAAGTAACTCTTTTTTGTCAAATCACAGCGAAGCTGCTTCACCTGTTCTTCGATCAGATAAAAATTATCCAAAATCCATTCGGCAGCGGGAGAAACGTCATGCTTTTGCTGGATGTCGTCATTGAGCTGTGTGTATACCGAAAGAATAAAATGATAGTTATCATCCATTCTCGGCATCGGCCAGCTTGCAATGCTTTTTTTATCGGAAACCGAATGTTCACCGGCCATCTTGATCACATGTTCTTCCATTTGATCGGCCGGGACCGGCTTGGGGTGCGCTTTTAACGCTCTATAACTTACGGACGATCTTTTGAGTATGACCCAAAGTCCAATAATTAGGCCTATAACAACAATAAATTCAATATATGCGGACACAATTTTCGCTCCTTAAACATCGTATTATGCATTAAAGAGCACACATCTCTAATACACGGGAACACCGCGTTCAAAACATTTTCCTTTATACTGCTTTTAACTTTCAAAAAATGAATCTCTTGAAGGTCAATTGATAGGAAAGTTTTTCCAAATCAGAGCTGCACCGGTTTGCCTTAAAAATCGGACGACTCAACGCTTAATAAATTCTTAATTGTAATTATAGCACAATGAAACGTCCATTGCCAGAAACAAGCAAAAATGGACTATCCCAAGGTATCAAATTATTCAACATTCTGTCGCTTGTGAACCCACAGGGTGCTCGAAACAGGGTATATTTGATACCCAGAGGAAGGCGGCATTTTCAATGGTGTCTAGATAGTGTTGAGGTTGCGGAAGTTTTAGCCGCACCGGCAGGGCTTGCCTTCAAAACATTGATCCAAAGCGACTATGCCGTTTTCTGCAAAGGAAGGCACGGGGGGAGATTACGCAAGAAATACATGGCTCCCACAATCCGAATGCAGCGAAAACTTTGGCATTTCGGTGATTTAGAGATAAGAAATTTGGATAACGGTATTTGTGAATTCTGGTTACCTGTGCTTCACAGAAAATGAGGGGGCGACTCGAACCTTTTGCCTTGCGGTGTAAAACGGATGATTCAGCTACTGGCGAGAAAGCAAATGTATAAAATGCTTATACTCTACGGCTTCCTTCCCATATATAATTTATATGATTGAAACAAATAATCCCGCTTACAGTAACCGCCATTCCCGATTATTGATTCTTTTGTCCCCGCATACAACGCAGCTTTATTACTTTCAGGCAAGCTCCTATGGTCGGCGTATGTTTCAAGCAGGGTAACATAATCATCCGCGTTGTAGGTGCGTGTTACCTCATAAAATTTCATTGTGATCTCGGTAAACCCGTATTGCTCTATGTCATAAAACCCGTAACCTCGATTGATTTCAGAAGGCTGAGATAATCCACGCGGGTTTTCTTCGCAGGCATTGTATTTGCCGGATAAATGCTGAGATAATATTTTCTATATAACTCTTGAATATCTTCATCAAATCCTTAGCCAGATATGATTTTCAGGCGGGCGCACTGTTAAAAAAGGTTTGTGTTTGCAGATACCATGAATCTAGCTCAATGCAAGCTCTCGCTATGGTAAGCATGTGGCCGTTGCCGTATCACGGCGCTTTGTGGAAAGATACTACCCGCCCCTTGACGGTCTGGATAGGCATAGCAGAAGGAAAATTTTTAGTTCAGGCAGGCGAATATGCTATAATACAACTTGCATAGATATTGTAGCTTTTGAACGATAGGGTGAATGCAAAACATACATTTCAAGCAGGAGAAATTATGTGAATCAAAATTTCAAAACTGCAATAAGCGTCCTCTTATTCGTCCCGATATACCTATTATTATATACTCTTTTGCATGAGGGAGGACACGCGCTTGTTATACTTGCACATGGGGGGAAAATTGACAAATTTTCGCTAGGATTGAACGCTCATGTAAGTAGTCATGGAGGGGAATTTACCGTGTTCGGCACGGCGTTGAATTATATTGCCGGAATGCTTTTACCGATAATTATAGGTGCGATTGCAATAAGTCTATAT
>DATMYB010000477.1:0-2238 GCA_035561215.1 Syntrophomonas sp.
TATAAACGGAACCGGCGCAGCACCGTTGCCGATGTGGAACAGGCTCTGAGAAACCAGGATCTGATGTATTCGTTGCGAGAGGTCGGTTTGGAATTCGGCCAGCCGCTGCGCTCCCGGGAAGAAGCGGCGGAATTTGTCAAAACGCAGGCTTCCGGCATAAGTGAAGACGATTTGGAGGATTTCCTTGCCCAAAGACTTACCGAGACCGGACAAGCAGAATATCCTTTTTACATACCTAACTTGAAAACCTTCGGTATTTTTGAAATCGAAGGGAATTGGAGATAAGGAAATCGATAAATCGATAATTTAAAAATGTTTAGAACTGTACCCGGCTCTATTTTTAACGCTAACTCGTTTTTGAACCTTTTAGAAAGGACGGATTGGACGATGACTATAGCGGAGGCGAAAGTACTGGCGGTAAACATTTCGGAGAAGCGCGGCGAGAAAAAACATGATGTGGGCGAGGCTTATGTTAAAGCCAATTATGGGATCGAGATCGATGCCCATGCCGGCGATTGGCACCGGCAGGTAAGCCTTTTGTCTTTATCCAGTTTTGAAAAGATGCGTAATTTAGGCGCAGATGTTTTCTATGGCGATTTTGCGGAAAACATCACCGTGGATGGAATTGACGTATGTACCCTGCCTATCGGTACGAAACTGCAGGTGGGGAAAGCGCTGATGGAAGTAACTCAGATCGGCAAGGAATGCCACCAAGGCTGTGCCATCAGACAACAGGTAGGTACTTGTGTCATGCCCACCGAGGGTATCTTTGCCAGAGTGTTGGAGGGCGGAAGGGTAAAGGTTGGCGATACGATAAAAGTAGTTTAATAGGAAGCTGAAGAACAATCGACCGGCCTGGAAAAGGTGATAGATTGCAGGTGAATCGAATTTATCGGCAGCAGGAGAGGTGAACCTGATGGAAGCAAGCGGCATTATACTGGCAGGAGGACGCAGTTCGCGCATGGGCCGGGACAAGACACTGATGCCGGTGGAAGCGGAGACTATGATCGAGCGGACGGTGAGAGAACTTCGCCAGGTAACCGGTGAAATCATCATTGCCAGCAATCAAAACGAGAAATATAATCTGCCGGACACGTTGGAGGTACCGGATATATTCCCCGGCCACGGACCTTTGGGAGGCATCCATGCCGGCCTGAAAGCGTCCCATTATCCCTATGCCTTTGTGGTTGCCGGTGATATGCCTTTGTTCACCGCCGATTTGGCCGCCTATTTTTTGACCAGGGCGCAGGCAGGTTTTGACGTGGTTGCTCCCCAAATCAGCGGTTCATGGGAACCTTTATGCGCCGTTTACGCCCGGTCATGTTTGCCGGCCATTGAGCGGCATCTGGCCGCGGGCATTCGACAGGTGTTCCAATTCTATAAGGAAGTCAGGGTATTGAAAATAGACGAGCAGGAACTGGACGCCATTGGTAAAACCGGAGAATCTTTCTATAACTTAAATACGCCGGAAGATTATCAGGCTCTTTTGGACAGGCAGCAGCGGGGCCGCCCAAATACTCCGGGCTGATCGGGAAAATCAGATGCGGATCATAAACAGTATCCATACGGGGAGAGGAAATGAATGGGCAACAACAATATAAATACGCCGGTTATTTCGTTTGTGGCCAAGTCAGGCTCCGGTAAAACGACGCTGTTGGAAAAAGTGATTCGAATTATTAAAGTCCGAGGCTATAAACTGGCGGTCATAAAACACGACGCCCATCAGTTTGAGATAGACCATCCCGGCAAGGATACCTGGAAGATGGCCCAGGCCGGCGCCGATATCGTAGCCATATCATCGCCGGAGAAGGTGGCGGTCATTGAAAAAGTGACCCAGGAAAAAAACCTCGATGAGATCATCGCCGCCTTACCGGAGGCGGATATCATTCTGACGGAAGGATATAAAACCGGCAATAAACCTAAAATCGAAGTTTCAAGAGGGGCGGTAAGCCGGGAGCTTTTAAGCGAGCCGGACGAATTGCTGGCCATTGCCAGTGATATGGCTTGGGATATCGGCGTCCCTTGTTACCCGCTGGACGATGCGGAGGGACTCGCCGGCGTAGTTATCGAATATGCGCGCAGCTTCAGAGATGTAGGGGGGAGGAACCAATAATGATCGACACATATGGGCGGAAAATAGACTACCTGCGTATATCAGTAACAGACCGCTGCAATTTACGCTGCCGGTATTGCATGCCCGCAGCAGGGATTGATAACAAAGGCCATTCCCGCATACTT
>DATMYB010000478.1:0-2433 GCA_035561215.1 Syntrophomonas sp.
TCCCGCCAGTTCAATATGCTCCATGACGGTGGGTACAAATACCGTCCGGCCGTCAGCCAGGGCGTCGGCTTCACATTCGATGGCGTTGCTGAGGAACCGGTCGATCAGTATCGGCCGCTCCGGGGTAACGCCTACGGCCGCAGCCATATACCGGCGCAGCATTTCATCATCATGGACTACTTCCATGCCGCGGCCGCCCAGTACATAGGAAGGGCGCACCATCAGCGGATAACCAATCTTCCCGGCAATTGCCAGGGCTTCTGCTTCGCTGACGGCCATACCGGATTCCGGCATAGGAATGCCGAGCCTTTCCATGATCTGGCGGAAACGATCCCGGTCTTCGGCCAAATCAATGGTCTCCGGAGTAGTGCCGAGAATGGTTACCCCCGCCCGGGCCAGTTCTGCAGCGATGTTCAGCGGCGTCTGTCCGCCGAACTGAACGATTACTCCCAGAGGTTTTTCCTTATGGTAAATGCTGAGTACGTCTTCCGTCGTCAGCGGCTCGAAGTAAAGTTTATCCGAAGTATCATAATCAGTGGAAACCGTTTCCGGGTTGCAGTTGACGATGACGGTTTCATAGCCCAGGTCGCGCAAAGCAAGAGCAGTATGCACACAGCAGTAGTCAAACTCGATGCCTTGACCGATGCGGTTGGGACCGCCGCCCAGGATCATGACTTTGGGTCGGTCGCTGACGGCGGTGGTATCGGCAGCGTTATAGGTGGAAAAATAATAGGAGGCGTTTTCAACGCCGCTGACCGGTACCGCTTCCCACGCTTCTTCAATTCCCAACTCGATCCGGCGCCGGCGGATATCGGCCTCGGGCATATCCAGCAACAGGGCCAGATAGCGGTCGGCAAAACCGTCTCGCTTGGCCTGAGCCAGCAGGGAATCCGGCAGGCTCAGGCCTTTATGTTGCAGTATCTCCTGTTCCAGTTGAACCAATTCCTGCATTTGCTCCACAAACCAGGGCTTGATGTGGGTCAGCCCGGTGAGCTGTTCCACCGTCGCGCCTTTACGCAGCGCTTCATACATGATGAACTGGCGCTCGCTGGTGGGCTCGGCCAGCATCGACAGCAGTTCTTCCAGCGAGTGCCGGTTGAAGCCCTTGGCAAAGCCCAGGCCGTAACGATTTATTTCCAGGGAACGGATGGCTTTTTGCATGGCTTCCTTATAATTTTTACCGATGCTCATCACTTCGCCCACGGCCCGCATCTGGGTGCCCAACCGGTCGAGGGAGCCGGGGAATTTCTCAAAGGCCCAGCGGGCGAATTTGATGACTACGTAATCTCCGGAAGGAACGTATTTGTCCAGGGTACCTTCTTTCCAATAGGGAATCTCGTCCAAAGTTAAACCCGCCGCCAGCATGGTGGAAACCATCGCGATGGGAAAACCGGTGGCTTTTGAAGCCAGTGCCGAGGAGCGGGAAGTGCGCGGGTTGATTTCAATGATAACCACCCGGTCGGTTTTAGGGTCATGAGCGAACTGGACATTGGTGCCCCCCACCACTTCGATGGCCTCTACCACCGCATAAGCGTAGCGCTGCAGGCGCTGCTGCAGTTCCGGGCTGATGGTCAGCATGGGTGCGGAGCAAAAAGAGTCGCCGGTATGCACTCCCATGGGGTCGATGTTTTCTATAAAACAGACGGTAATCATTTGATTTTTCGTATCCCGTACTACTTCCAGTTCTAATTCCTCCCAGCCTTGCACGGACTCCTCGATCAGGATCTGGCCGACCAGGCTGGCGGTGATGCCGCGGTTGGCTACTACCCGTAATTCCTCCACATTATATACGAGTCCGCCGCCGGTGCCGCCCATGGTATAGGCGGGACGGATGACCACCGGATAGCCCAAGTCGGCGGCAATAACTTCGGCCTCTTCCACCGAATAGGCCGGTTGACTTTGGGGCATTTCTATACCCAGCCGGTTCATGGTCTCTTTAAAAGCGATACGGTCCTCGCCGCGTTCGATGGCATCTATCTGTACGCCGATGACTTTGACATTATATCGGTCCAGCACTCCCGCCTTACTCAGTTCCGAACATAGATTAAGGGCCGATTGGCCGCCCAGATTGGGAAGCACGGCATCGGGACGTTCCCGCTCAATAATGGCAGTGATGCGCTGCAAATTCAACGGTTCGATATACGTAACATCGGCTAAATTGGGATCGGTCATGATGGTGGCGGGATTGGAATTGACCAGCACGATCTCATAACCCAGCTTGCGCAGGGCTTTGCAGGCCTGAGTCCCGGAATAGTCAAATTCGCAGGCTTGACCGATGACGATAGGGCCGGAACCGATAATCAATATTTTGTTAATGTCAGTGCGTTTCGGCATATTCAACCTCCGATTCATTGTTTATACTTGCGCTTGCAGACAGGAAAGCATATCTAAACTATAATAACAAAATGGAATGCAACATTGATATACCTATAG
>DATMYB010000479.1:0-7047 GCA_035561215.1 Syntrophomonas sp.
AGAGTAGATTCTGTAATTAAAAGGAGTGGAACGGCTTGAAGGTCTATAAAATCCCCGAAGCTACTGTAATGCGGTTATCGGTCTATTCCCGTTATCTGATGCAGATGCAAGAGAAGGGGATAGAAACTATCTCTTCAGGAGAAATCGCGGCAGGTGTTGGGGTAGGATCTGCTCAGGTCAGAAAAGACTTGGCCTATTTTGGCGAATTTGGCACCCGCGGGGTGGGCTATAAAGTCAGTGACCTTTATGGCCACCTGATAAAAATACTGGGATTGAACCACAACTGGAATGTCATCATCATAGGGGCCGGAAAATTAGGTTCAGCATTGGCCTTGTACCAAGGTTTTAATGATCGGGGATTTAAAGTTTGCGCTATTCTGGATACCAACCCGGATATAATCGGACGCAAGCTTACGGATATTTCCGTTGAACCGTTGGAGATGCTGAAAGAGAGAGTCAATCATTACGATATAAAAGTAGGTATTATTACCGTGCCGGCTCAGGCAGCTCAGGAAGTAACGGATAAACTGGTGGAAGCCGGTGTCAAAGCGATCCTGAATTTCTCTCCGGAAGTGTTGCGAGTGCCGGCGGGTGTAATCCTGCGCAATGTTGATCTTTCCGTTAACTTAGAGGTGCTTAGTTTTAATCTTTCATTTAATAATTAAGCCCTGTCGTCAACGGTTTTGATTGAGACTGCCAGTGGTTTGCGTCGCTTAAAGGTTTAGGCTGAGCCTTTGGCTTCCTTGTGCTTGCAGTCTGGGAATGCTAAAATTGTAAAAATAATGGAGGTAGTATTTTGGCCAACAGGACCCGAACTTATCCGGGCTGGCAATTATTACTGCTGTTATTAGTCTTGGGCGGAGTGATAGGCAGTTGGATAGGCGATGCTATCGTGAGGGTATGGCCTGCCTTGAATCTGTTGGGCAGCGTACAAAGTATAGGCTTACCCACTTTTACGATGGATCTGCATGTTTTTACGCTAAGTTTCGGGTTTATGCTGAATATCAATTTTTTTACGATTGTAGGATTTATTTTGGCATGGCTGTTTTACAGACGTTTATAAACAGAATGCCGATTACGAGGAGTCACATTGCAGGAAATTATTTTAGCCTCGGCTTCTCCGAGACGCCGGCATTTGTTGGAACAAACCGGTTTATCTTTTATGGTTGCGGCGGCAGAGGTTGATGAAAGACGAATTGAAGATTGCTCCACTCCTGAATTAGTTAAAAAGCTGGCCCGGATTAAGGCTGAGCAGGTTGCCAGAAAGCATCGGCAGGCGCTTATTATTGCCGCTGATACCTTGGTGGTTCTGGATGAGCATATTATGGGGAAACCGGTCAACCGGGAGGATGCTTATAACAAATTATGCCTTTTAAGCGGCAGGCATCATCAGGTTATGACCGGCCTTTGCATTCTGGACAGTGGCAGGGGCGCCTGTGATACTGAAGTGGAAATCACCGAGGTTTATTTTCGTTGCCTGCGGCCGGAGGAGATAAACGCCTATCTGGATTGGCAGGAGTGGACGGACAAGGCCGGAGGATATGGGATTCAAGGCAAAGGCGCCTTATTGATAGAAAAAATTGATGGATGTTATTTTAATGTAGTTGGTTTGCCTTTAAACAGACTTTATATCATGCTGGGTAAACAAGGCGTAAATTTACTGGGAGGGTTAACGCCTGATGGATTACCAGTTCGGGATCAAGGATATGCCCCCGGAGATGCGGCCCCGGGAAAGACTTAGCCGGCATGGCGAGACCCACCTTTCCGAGGGGGAACTGCTGGCGATAATACTTGGTAACGGTACCAGAAATATAAGCGCTTTAGAACTGGCCAACCGGTTGTTAGTTTCCTTTAAAGGATTACGTAATATCAGAGAGGCTCAATTGGAGGAACTGACCCAGGTCAAAGGAATCGGTCCGGCCAAGGCGGTTACCATAAAAGCGGCGATTGAATTAGGACGTCGTACCGCTCTGGATGTAAAAATAAAAGATTATATTCATTCGCCGGCGGACGTAAGCCGTCTGCTCATGGAGGAAATGCGCTACTATGACCGGGAATATCTGTATGGTTTGTACCTGGATCGCAAAGGCGGTCTTTTGACCAAAGAAGTCATATCGATCGGCAGTTTGTCCAGTTCGATCGTTCATCCCCGGGAGGTTTTCAAAGCGGCCCTTAAAGTAAGCGCCTCATCGATCATTGTGGCCCATAACCATCCCAGCGGCGATCCGACCCCCAGCCAGGAAGATTTGGAAATTACCCGGCGGTTGGCGGAGGCAGGGAAGATAATGGGAATTGAACTAATGGACCATTTGGTTATAGGTCATAAAAGTTTTTGCAGCCTGAAAGAAAAAGGTGTAATTTAAGTTATTTAAGGAGGCAATTCAGCAGTGATTTTCAACAAAGATATGGGAATAGATTTAGGAACGGCCAATACATTGGTACATGTCAAGGGAAAGGGAATTGTAATCACGGAGCCTTCTGTGGTAGCGATCCAAAGTCAGAACGGCCAGGTGCTGGCCGTAGGCGAGGAAGCCAAACAGATGATAGGCAGGACCCCCGGTACCATTATTGCCATACGTCCTATGAAGGATGGGGTTATTGCTGATTTCGACATAACCCAGGCTATGCTGAAATATTTTATCAACAAAGCCATGGATCAAAAAAGCATGTTTGTGAAACCGCGGATTGTGGTAAGCATCCCTAGCGGCTGCACTACGGTGGAGGAAAGGGCGGTACGAGAAGCGGCGATGGCGGCGGGAGCCAAAGAGGCCTATCTGATTGAAGAACCGATGGCGGCGGCGATCGGCGCGGGTTTGCCGGTACATGAACCCACCGGCAATCTTATCGTTGATATTGGCGGAGGTACCACCGAGGTTGCGGTTATTTCTTTGGGAGGGGTTGTAACCGCCAAATCGGTCAGAGTGGCCGGGGACAATATGGATAATGCGATCATCAATCATCTGAAGAAAACTTACAATGTTCTTATTGGTGAACGCACCGCCGAATTGATCAAAATAAATATCGGTTCGGCCATTTGGGATGGCCCCGAGGAATTTTATCAGGTGCGGGGACGGGATTTAATCAGCGGCCTGCCCAAAACCGTGGATATATCTTCCGGCGAAATACAAATTGCGCTAAAGGAAACCGTTGAGCAAATCGTCGAAGGAATCAAGGAATGTCTGGAAAAGACTCCGCCGGAGCTTGCTGCCGATATTATGGATCGGGGAATCGTAATGGCGGGGGGAGGCTCTTTGCTAAAAGGACTGGATAAACTGATCGGACAGGAGACCCATATGCCGGTCTACGTTTGCGACGAGCCGCTACTGGCAGTGGCTCGGGGCACCGGATTTGTGCTGGATAATATTGAGAACCTCAAAAGACTGCTGGTATCCCTGAAAAGAACCAATTAGCCGGGTGAATAAATGTGGTTAAGTTTGCTGGGAAAAAAGGCCTCTGGGCATTGCTGGCAGTGGTGGCTGTTTTTTTGATTTTGATGTATTTCAGTGCCGGCAACCGTACAGAAATCACCGTGGCGGAAAAGCTGTTGCGGGAGAGTTTGGCCCCTTTACAAAAAGGCCTGAGCGGGTTGCAAGGGGGCCTGTCATCTGTGGGCAATATTCTGGACAGCAAACAAAATATGGCCCGCCGCTTGGAGCAAATGGAAAAGCAGAATCAGGAATTGAACCTGGAAAACCAGCAATTGAGAGAGTTCAAAGCCGAAGCCCAAAGATTGCGAGCTCTGCTGAATTACCAGGAGTCCAATCAGGAGCAGTACGATTTGGTAGTGGCCCGGGTCATTGCCCGGGAGCCGAATAACTGGTTCAAGTCCATAACCATCGATAAGGGGTCAAAGGACGGTATCAGTCAGGGTATGGCAGTGATCAGTGCCGACGGTCTGGTGGGCAGAGTCAGCAATACCAGTTATAATTCGTGCCAGGTAACTTTGATCACCGACCGGGAGATGGCCGTAGGGGCAATCGTCCAGAGCAGCCGTGAAACCCAGGGGATCATTGAAGGCATGGGCGAATCAAATTCACTGCGGATGATCAATATACCTTACTACTCAACCATCGGCAAATATGAGCGGGTGGTATGTTCAGGCCTTTCGGAATTTTATCCCAAGGGGATACAAATAGGTTATGTACAATCAGTCGTAAAAGAGACTAACGGGTTGTTGCTTACTGCTACCATAACCCCGGCGGTTGCCTTCGATAAGCTGGAGGAGGTAATGGTAATTACCCAGATCCATCCGCCGGCGATTACCTCTACGGAAGTGAAGGAGTAATCACGGTGCGGTATATATTATTAGTCTTGCTGCCCTTTTTGTCCGTATTTTTACAGACCACTATCTTTGCCGATATCAGTATAAGAGGCGTAGTTCCGGATCTGGTGCTGGTCTTTGTAATTTTTTATGCCTTGCTTAACGGAGCGAACAAAGGTGTTGTCTACGGTTTGCTATGCGGATTGCTGGAGGATTTGTACACCGGCCGGTTTATTGGTATGAATGCGGTCAGCAAGGCGGCTACGGCATACATAATCGGAAAATTTCGCCGCCGGGTGTTTACCGAAAACCTGGGAGTCGGCATTTTCTGCGTAATTATCGGTTCGATGATAAACGCCTTGATAAACCTCATTTTAGCTTTCGTGTATTTTACTGTTTTTAATATTAGTTTACATTTGCTTATTAATGTTTGTTATCAGATTCTATATAACGTTTTATTGGCAACCCCGCTTTATATCTGGTATTACCGATCTTCCAAACGAGGCTGGTTAAAGGAAACAGGTGACAAATTGTGAAAACGATGCCACTGGAAAAAAGACTCAAGGTTTATATTTATATTATCTGTGCCCTGCTGGTGGTACTTGGCTTAAGGCTGGCGGAGGTACAGATTTTTTATTCCCAGGAATACGAGACCAAAGCCAGTGAAAACCGTATCCGGTTGCTGCCTATACTGGCCTCCCGCGGTGAAATATATGACCGTAACGGGGAAACCCTGGCGGCCAATAAATTAGTTTATACGCTGAGTTTAAGCTATCTGGAAGACAACGATCAGGAATCGATTGTTACCCGTTTGATAGAACTCTTGCATCCCTATTATCCTGAACTAACCGCCAGCCAGATAACAGAAAAAGTTGAGCTGCAAAAGTATCGGCTCTATGAGCCGGTAGTCATCATGCGTGATATTCCCTGGGACCTGGTGGTGAAAATCGAAGAAAACCGTCAGGATTTGCCCGGAGTATCAGTTAATATCGAACCTTTGCGGGTTTATCCACAGGGAACTTCAGCCGGACACGTGCTGGGCTATATCCATTCCATCAACGAGGAGGAACTGGCCCAAAGCGGTAATAATTACAGCATCAACAGTCTGATCGGAAAATCCGGCGTAGAGAAAGTCTACGAGAACCAGTTAAAAGGCAAGGATGGCGCCCGCCGAGTGGAAGTGGACGCTCAGGGAAGACCGGTAGGGGAATTGGTGACCAAATCTTCGGTTCCAGGTAATAATTTGACCCTGACCATTGACGAAAAACTGCAGAAGGTCATGGAGTCAAGCCTGGAGAGCAATTTGAAAAGATTACAGCAAAAATATCCCAAAGCCAGAGTCGGTTCGGGGGTGCTGTTGGATGTAAAGACCGGCGAAGTGTTAGCCATGACCAGCAGTCCCATGATGAACCCGGACGATTTTAAAGGTAATTTGCCTTCGGATTTGGTCTCATATTATTTCCCTTCCGGCAGCCAATACAACCCGCTGGAACCGGGAGGGGCCATTAATCGCGCGATTCAAGCCCAATATCCGCCGGGGTCGACCTTCAAACCTATAACCGGCATGGCGGCATTGGAATCAGGTATGCTGGCTCCTGATGATGTGATTAAATGTCCCGGTCGTTATTGGATCGCTCCCTATATTACCTGTACGGGCGTACACGGGAATGAAAACTATTTCAGCGGTATGGCCAATTCATGCAATACTTATTTTCAGGAAGCGGGACGCAGGGCCGGTAAAGAGAACATAATAAAAACCGCCCAGGAATTCGGATTGGGCCAAAAGACCGGCGTCGATTTGAGCGGGGAATCCACCGGCCTGGTGCCCACGCCGGAATGGAAAAAAGAGATCAACGCTATTCTTATTAACCGCAAGTATGACAATCTGCGCAAACAGTTGCAGGAAAAATACGATCGTCTGCTGGCGGAAGTCAAAGACGAACAGGAAAGGGAAACTGTGCAGAAGCAGCAAAAGAATGAAAGCGCTAAACTGGAAGCCCAATATAAAATTGATTTCAACTTCGATACCAAATGGCAGGCTTTTGATACGTTCAATATGTCCATTGGCCAAGGCTCCAACCAGTATACGGTAATTCAATTAGCCAATTATACCGCCACCATAGCCAATGGAGGATACCTGATGGAGCCCCATGTGGTAAAAACAATTACTGATCCGAAAACCGGAAAGAGTAAAGATATCGAACCTAAAGTTATTCGCAAGACCGCGGTTTCCGCCAGCACGCTGGCCCTGACCCGGCAGGCAATGGCGGCCGTAACCTCAGGAGGAGGTACGGGCAGTTTCCTTTTTACCAACTTTCCGAGTAATATCAAAGTAGCGGCTAAAACCGGAACCGCTCAAACCGGTCGGGTAGGTGATAATAGTTTAAGCGAATTTCACGGAGTATTTATCGCCTTTGCTCCGGTCGACGATCCTCAGGTAGCCTTTGCCGGAGTGGTGGAATACGGGCAGCATGGCAGTGAGTCGGCCGGATGGGTGGCCAAGGATGTGTTTGAACAGTATTTTGGCTTGGTCGATCATTACTCCACTATCGTGGCCGCTGAAAAAGCCGCCCAGGAAAAGCAGCAAAATGCGACTGCACCGGCGAACACCAATCCGACCGATTAGCTCGGCGGCAATGATATTACGTCCGGGGAATAAAATAGCAATATTTAGTCGACGCCGTTGACGAATAATCAAATAATTTTTTTGAGGCAGGACGACCTTAAAAGAGGAAATGCGAGTGCATTTCCTCTTTTATTATTTTTTTCAATAAAGGTAAATAATG
>DATMYB010000480.1:0-7751 GCA_035561215.1 Syntrophomonas sp.
AAATTGAATCGCATATGGCAAAGGAGTCTGACAGGTCCGGATCTGTCAGGCTCCTTTTTTGTTGTATGATTTCAATGGCCTGATCGAATCGATGCATAAGCGCAGCTGCTTAAAAAATAAGGGGGGATCGGATTTAATGAACAAGAATGTTGCAAAAATAGCTGAAAAAGAATGGCCTGACTTTACCATGACTGCGGGGCCCTGCGGATTGTCCCACCAGGTGCTGCAAGCCATGAGTCAGCCCATGGTATACCATTATGATCCTACATTCCTGAAAATATTCAGGGAAACGTCGCAAAAGCTGAAAAAAATATTGCTTACGGAAAATGATGTGCTGATCATGCAGGGAGACGCCGTACTGGCACTGGAAGCGGCCGCTTACAGCTGTATCCGGCCGGGGGATAAATGCCTCAATATCGTTTCCGGATATTACGGCAAAGGATATGAAGGCTATATCAAAGTAAACGGCGGCGAGGTCATTGAGGTGGCTGTTCCCTACGACGAATCTGTAACGATTGCAATGGTCGAACAGGCTATCAAGGAAAATCCGGACATAAAAGTATTATCCATGGTCCATTCGGAAACTCCTTCCTGTACGGTAAACTCGGTCAAGGAAATTTGCAGCCTGGCCAAAAAGCATGGGATTTTAAGTATCGTCGACAGCGTATCCGGGATCGGCAGCTGCGAAGTCAGGGTTGATGACTGGGGCATCGATATTTGTGTCGTCGGCTCGCAAAAATGTCTGGCGGCTGCCCCCGGGCTCAGTATCGTATCCGTCAGTGATTTCGCCTGGGAGACGATGAAAAAGAAAGATCCCCCCCGGTGGAGTGTGCTGTGCATGCTGGATTGGAAGGAAATGTGGCTGGAAAACGATGCCTTCCCCTGCACTCCATCGGTAAGTTTGGTTTATGCGTTGGATGCTGCGGTTGACGACATGCTGGAGGAAGGTCTTGAAAACGCGTGGAAGCGGCATGAAAAATGTGCCCGGGCCTGCCGCCAGGGGTTAAAAGCGATGGGCGTTGAACTCTGGGCGGCCCGGGAAGAAATTGCCGCTACCTGTTCCACCGCCTTCAAAATACCCGAGACCATCGATCAACTGGCATTCAGAATGCATATGCGGAATAAATATGGAATCCTTATCTCCGCCGGTTTAAGAGACCACGCCAATAAATTGCTGCGGATCGGTCACATGGGATATTCGGCCCGGCCCACTTTGGTCATAAACGTGCTTACGGCCGTGGGCCAAACCTTTGAAGATTTCGGAATAAAACTCGACATAGCGGCAGGATTGGCTGCAGCCATTGCCGAGCTGTAAAAACAAAAGAAAGTGCAGGTGTATATTTATGAATAAATCCAGCTGGCTTAATTCCAAAACCATTGCTTTAATTGCCGTATTGACAGCTATAACTACCGTACTTACCTTGCTGGTCAGACTGCCCTTTGCGCCGACCCGGGGATATATCACGCTGGCAGACGTGGGCGTATATTTTGCGGCGTTTGCCTTGGGTCCGGTGGTAGGCGGAATCGCCGGCGGTCTGGGGACAGGCATTGCCGATGCCATCGCCGGCTATCCCCAATGGATGGTGCTGTCTTTCCTGATCCATGGAACCCAGGGGCTGGCCGCCGGCCTCATCGGCAGAAAAAAGACCATGGGCTACATGCTGTTGGGCTGGGCCGTCGGTACCGTCATTATGCTGGGCGGATATTTTACGGCGGAGGTGTTCCTGTATGGGATAGGACCGGCCGCATCGGAACTGTTGGGCAATCTGTTCCAGAACGTAGCGGGGGGCTTGATCGGTATTCCTCTGGTGATTTCAGTCAGAAAGGCCTATCCGCCCATCGATGAAATCGGCAAAGCAAAAACCTGGGTGCAGCAATAGTGATTATTATGAAGGAAGGCAAGAATATGAATATGCAAGCGGAGAACTATATTCTGGAGATAGAAAATCTTAAATTTGCATATCCGTCATACAGTAAAGATGAACCGCCGATCAACGTGCTTGACGATTTCAATCTGAAAGTGAAACGAGGAGAATTTGTATCCGTCATGGGGCCCACCGGAGCCGGCAAAACCACGCTCTGTCTGGCGCTAAACGGGATCGTTCCTCATTCCTCCGGAGGCAGCTTTGGCGGTGATATTCAAATCTGCAGCATGAATACCAAGGAAACCCCCATATCAAATCTGGCGCAGAAGATCGGCATCGTATTCCAGGACCCGGAAACCCAGTTGTTTTGTATGACGGTAGAAGACGAGGTAGCCTTTGGCCTGGAGAACATGGGCCTCCCGCGTGATGAAATGCGGATAAAGATAGATGCCGCCCTTACAGCGGTTGGTTTGCGTCATCTGACCGATCGCTCCCCCTTCCATTTGTCCGGAGGACAAAAACAAAGAGTTGCCATTGCCTCCATGCTGGCTATGGAACCTGAAATTCTCATATTGGATGAACCCACCTCGGGCCTTGATCCAATCGGTAAAAAAGAAGTATTCCAGGTGGTTGAACGGCTCCGGCAGGAGAAAAACATGACCATCATCATGATTGAACAGGAGAGCGAGCGGGTGGCTGAATTTTCCGACCGGGTAATCATCATGGACCAGGGAAAGATTGTCCTGGAAGGCGAACCCCGGGTTGTTTTTGAGCAGGTTGACCTTCTGCGCGAAATCGGGGTATCCATTCCGCAGGTAGCGGAACTGGCCTACGATATGAATCATAAATACGGCGGCGATTGCAGCTTCCTTTCCGTTGACGAGGCGGCTTCACATTTTACGGTTGATATCAAGGAACATTTGCGCATCGCCCGACGCCGGGATTACGGCTGGAATCGATTAATAGCCGGCGCCGGCCGGTGAGATGCCGGGGGCAATCAAGCGCCCGGCTTAAAAAAGAGGTGACGTCGATGAAGAAATTTACCCAAGAGATTCCCATTATTGAGGCATTAAATCTCGAACACACATATGAAACCGGTGTGCAGGCCTTAAGCAATATCAATCTTGCAATATACCCGGGAGAATTTATCGGTTTAATCGGCCAAAACGGTTCCGGCAAATCCACCCTGGCCAAGCATTTAAACGGCTTGCTGCGCCCGACCAAAGGCAAACTGTTCATAAATGGAGCGGATACCGCTAAAAAATCAATTGTATCCATTGCTCAAACGGTCGGATTTGCCTTTCAAAATCCGGATCATCAGATATTCTGTGCCACGGTCAGGGAAGAATTGGCCTTTGGTCCCCGCAACACGGGATTATCGGCTATTGAAACCCAAGCCCGGGTGGAGGAGGCCCTGGACAGATTCAGGATTACCCGCTATGCCGACTATCCGCCGGCCATATTGGGTTTTGGCATTAGACGCAAGGTCAGTTTGGCCGCCATCTATTCCATGAAGCCCCAGGTCATGATTATGGATGAACCCACCGCAGGTTTGGATTGGAAAAGCGCCATGGAATTGATGATCATTGCATCGGAGTTGAATGACGCAGGACACACGATCATACTAATCACTCATGATATGCGGATTATTGCTGAATTTACCGCCAGAAGCGTGGTTTTAAAGGACGGCGTCATCATCATGGACGGCCCTACCCGGGAGGTGCTGGTGGATTTTACGATGCTGCGAAAAACCCAGATCACTCCCCCCCAGGTCATACAGCTCAGTGACAAACTGCTCCCGGCGGGTTTCCCTGGATACACTTTATCGAACGAAGAATTCCTGCACAGGTATGAACAATTGTAAATCTGATTCCCCTGCAAAAGGCCTGATGTAATCATGTGGAATGTATAAGCATGAAGGAGCACTTGACGCTGAGTCTGGCCACGGTTTGTTTATACATTCCACAAGCGAATGATAAGTTTTTGCAGTGGAATCAAAATTGTAAATCTAAATAAGAAGGGAATTATGGCGATGGGGTTTTCAAGCGATTTTTATATCAAAAGAGATTCATGGCTGCATAATCTGGATCCGCGGGTAAAACTGCTGCTTTCCGTCGCATTAATGGTGGTCATATTAAGCATCACGGATCTGGCCGGTATTTTAATCATTTTGACCGGGATCCACCTGCTTTTGCTCAGTGCCCAAATCCCCAAAAACAGATTTGTCTGGGTTTGGAAAATGGTGCTGCCGGTAAATATCATGATTCTGGCGCTGTGGCCGTTATTTTATCAGGAAGGCCAGCGGCTATTAGCGATCGGGCCGGTGGTAATCACCTTGGGCGGAATCATTCAGGGTCTGGCCATGGCGCTCAGAATAACCGCCCTGGGCTTCGCCTGCTTTATCCTCCTGTTTACCACCGACCAGACCAAAATCGTCAGAGGACTGGTCAAGCTAGGCGTACCATATAAAATAGGGCTTATGTTGGCCATCTCCCTCCGCTTTCTGCCGACTTTTTTCGGAATCATCACTATGGTCTCGGATGCGCAGAAGGCCCGGGGGCTGAATTTGGAGCAAGGCTCATTCATTCAAAGGCTCAGAGCGTATATGCCCATCCTGGTAGCCGTATTGATAACCGGTCTGCGCTTGAGCGATAATTTATCCAACTCTCTCGAAACCAGAGCCTTTGGGACGGCGGTAAAAAAGAGATCCTACCTCAATGATATCAAGATGACCACCGCGGACGTTTTCTGCAGCATTTTTATCATTGGTGGAACCTGTGCGGTGTATATGCTATAATGATTCCACTGCAAACTTATAATTTCGTTAGTTGAATGTATAAACATGGAGGAGCACTTGACGCTGAGTCTGGCGACGGAATGTTTGTACATTCAACCTAATCAAATCAGGCTTTTTGCAGTGGAATCTATAATAGATTAAAATTTAACATTTTGAAGGCAAAAGGGCTTGTTGAAGAATCGGTCCTTTTGCCTTTTTTCTTACGCTGAAAAAAGATCACCTGACGGTGACAGCACATGTAAAATCAGGCGGATGACACGGAAGAAGGGATTGCGGATGTACAACATAATGGTAGTGGATGACCGGGAAGTTTTTCGCCGCCAGATCAAACGGATCAGCTATCTTAAGCAAAGCAATGATTTCTGTGTCGAGTATGAAGCTCAAAACGGTATGGAAGCCTTGGAAATATTGGAGAACAGCCCGGTTGATCTGGTGGTGACGGATATCAAAATGCCGATTTTGGATGGACTGGAACTGCTGAAAGAAATAAAAGCAAAAAAGCTGTGCAAATGTGTGGTACTGCTGAGCGAATACACCGATTTCAAATACGCTAAACAAGGATTGGTGTTGGGCGCCTTCGACTTTATAGAAAAGCCGGTTGACGCAGGAATATGGGAAGAATTGCTGGCCAGGGTAAAAGATTATCTGGATAAATTGAGCCGGAAAAATCCTTATACGGAGAATGAGCTCAAAATGCTGGGCTCGCTGATCATAAACAACGACCCCTATGCGGTCGACATTGCCCGGCATCTGTTTGACCGGATCAGCAATGCCAAGGCCGGTAATCCGTTGGAGATAAACATCGAATTGAATAGAATGTTGGAACGGTTAATAACGGATATTAAAAGCGAAAAGCTCTGGCTGGACCAATACGTGGATCTGGATGACGTATTTTATTTTCATACGGCCAGATATCAAAAATTGGGTGAATTAAAGCAGCAGTTTGAAAAAAGTATTGTGGCTGCAATGCATGAGGTGAATAAGTTCAATGTTCCGAGCAGAAATCAACTGATCCAGAATATTTGCGCCTATATCCTTGCCAACATTGAGGATGAAAACCTCAATCTGCACCGTATGGCCGAAAAATACTATGTAAACAAAACCTATCTCAGTCACATATTCAAAATTGAAGCGGGCGTATCCTTCGTCGATTATGTTACTTTTGCCAAAATCGAGAGAGCCAAAATAATTCTCAAATACAGCGATGCAAAGATATACGAGGTGGCGCAAAAACTCGGCTATCACGACCCTGAATACTTTGGCCGGATCTTTAAAAGGAATACCGGGGTCAGTGCGAATTTATACAAAAAAACAGCCGGCGGATGATTTCCCTGAGGGGCTGGACGGCAGAGCGGAAAAATCATGGAAAAAACGGATGCATATAACAAGTACAAACTGTATATGTCTGTCATATCGGGCTGGCTGGCACTGGTAGGGGCCGGATACGCCCTGCCCATCGACGGTCCCTACAATGTAAAGATTATATGGAGTCTGATCTTTCCTCTGCTTATCATCATGGCCTGGGACTACGAATATGCTATTATAACCGGCGTGGCAGGATTGGCCATATTTATCCCGTTTTATATTTATCCCGACCGGGGTTACGGCAATATACTAACCACTTTGTTCTATTTTCTCTTTTTTATCATAAACGCCAAAATGATCAGCGAAGTCGATATCCGGAAGAGCAGCCCCAAGATTTATGTAATCCAGGTCATATACGGCGTAATCTATGTCGTCGTCAACTCCTCCTTATATTTGAAATTGCTGGCCCTGAACCCCACCGGCTATGATGAACCGATCCGGCAGGTGGTGGCTGACCCGGTTTTGGCCATCCAAAATCTTATTTTTATTTGTTCCCTTATTATGATGACCGCCATCGGAAGAGTCCTGTTGCGATTGCCGGCGGTCAGGCGCATTTATAAATTGCCGCCCACGGAAAACAGCGAAAATAACTATAAAATTTTTATGGCCACCATATTGTGTTTGCTGCTATTCACCCTGATCGATTCCCTGTCCAATGCGCTGTACGCTTCTTCCATCGGATCGCATGCGCCCCTCTTTGCTTTCACCACGGAAGGCATGGTAAAAATAATGATGATCGTCTCCGCCGCTTTTATCGCCTGTGATTACGCCATGTATTCCGCCATGATCCGTAAAGAAGCCAATAACAACCTGGTGAAATTAAACGAGGGGCTGGAAAAAGCGGTCGCCGAAAGGACCCGGGAATTAAAGCAGGCTTACGATGATTTGGAATCTTTCAGCTATACGGTCTCCCATGAAATGAAGAGCCCCGTCCGGGAAATAGAGACCTACCTTGCCATTATTGAAGAAGACAATAAAGACCGGTTAAAATCGGAATCAATCGACGATATCAGCTCCATAAAAAGAGTCTGCCGGGATACCATCGCCATGGCCGAATCCATGATGGAATATTCAAAAGCCGGGTACGCCATCATGAAAAATGAAAGCATCAATATGAACGATCTGGTCTGGGAATGTTTTCAGGAACTGAAACGGGCCAATATCCACAGAAATATCGAGTTTACTATTACTCCCCTGCCCGACGTTGACGGAGACCGGTTCCTGCTGATGCAGGCAATCACCAACATCTTATCGAATTCCATCAAATTTTCCAGTCAAAAAGAAATAACTGAAATATCGGTATGGGGATGGGAAACCGAAGAGGAAAAACGGTATTATTTTAAGGACAATGGAATCGGCTTTGACAACAGCTACGGCAAAAAACTGTTCAGTTTGTTCAGCCGGGCCCATGACCGGTCCCGCTTCGAGGGGAACGGGATTGGGCTGGCTATGGTCAAAAGAATTATTGAAAGACACGACGGTCAGGTTGAGATACAGGGGGAAAAAAATGCGGGCTGTCAGGTCCTGATCCGATTGCCCAGGAGTTGCTCATAAGGAAGCAAAGGAACCGTCAGACCGCATGAAAATTCTTGCCATAACCTTCATATCCCAAAAACAAGCCTTTTTTCAACCTTAAATGGAGAACAATTCCCATTGCCAACAGCCAACTAAGGATGGCAGACTGTTGGCTTTCCTTTATTGGCCTGTTAGTCAAAAATTATGAC
>DATMYB010000481.1:0-26526 GCA_035561215.1 Syntrophomonas sp.
TCGGCAAATGACTTGTCTGAATTTCCATCTGCTGTGTTGTCGTCGCTCACCATAGCTACGGCTATGCTGAGCGACGACCCCTTGCAGACTGAAAATTCATCCTGCGTCCTTTATCCAAAAGTGAATGATACAGTACACTAGTAGAGCCGGCCGGTTAATTAAGACGATCGATGTGATGCAGTCCCGGCACGACGGATAATCTTTGTATGACTTGCATGATGCTCATCTCTGCCGGCAGTTGCAGCAGCAGCTCGATCTCCAGCTGGTTTTCGGTCTCCTCCCGATCCAGATTGATTTCTTTGATCAAAACATTCATGTCTCCGAGGATGGAACCGATCACACCCACCTGGCCGGGCTGGTCGTCCACCAGCATAACGATGCCCTTATACAAACGCATACCGGTAAAATTATGCTCAAATCTGGCAAAATATATGAGTACGAAGAGGATCATAACAGTGGTGACAATGGCCGCCATGTACATACCCGCGCCGACGGCCAGGCCGATACAAGCCACCACCCACAGGCCGGCGGCGGTGGTCAAGCCGCGAATGGTAGCGCCTTCTTTCATAATGGTGCCCGCACCCAGAAAACCGATGCCGCTTACCACCTGGGCGGCGATGCGGCCCGGATCAACGGTGACGTGACGGTAAGCCTGAGTGAACATGTCGATGGAGACCACCATGGCCAAGGCGGAGCCTACGCACACGACAGTATATGTACGGAATCCGGCCGGGCGGTTAAGGCTCTCCCGTTCCAGTCCCACGATCCCGCCCAGTATGCATGCCAGCGCCAGTTTAAAGACGATTTCCAGAGCGTCCATATATCACCCGTCCCTATCAAATTTACTAAATGCTTAAATAAGCAGTCTGCGTCACCTAAAACTTTGCTTCCCGCCGGCCAAATTTTCGTAGGACTTCGTTGTCGTCAATCGCAATACGTCCAGTATTACTCACTCCTCCGCCTTGCCCTGCAAAAATTTTTCTCGGCGGATAACCTAAACCTTTAGGCGACACAGACTACTGATTCAATATCTCCAGCACGTAGTCCTTTACTTCATCCAAAGGCAGCAGTACATTTTCCTTTTCCCATCTTTTCTTCACTTCCACCTGATTTTCCTGCAAGGATTTGGGGCCGATGGTGATCCTGACCGGAATGCCTATCAAGTCGGCGTCTTTAAACTTAACCCCGGCTCTTTCGTCCCGGTCGTCGAGAATGACCTCTACTCCCAAAGCGGCAAACTCCTGGTAGAGTCGCTCCGCCGCCTGCATCTGCTCTTCCTTTTTGGCATTGACCGGCACGATAATCAGTTGGTAAGGGGCAATAGGCAGGGGCCAAATGATACCGTCTCCATCGTATTTCTGCTCCACCGCGGCCGCCAGGGTGCGGGAGACGCCAATTCCGTAACATCCCATTACAATCGGCTGATCCTGGCCATTCTGATCGCGGTAAACCGCTTCCAAAGCTTCGGAATATTTGGTCCCCAGCTTGAATATATGACCGACTTCAATGCCTCGGGTGGTCTTGAGGGCAGCGCCGCAATGGGGGCATGGATCTCCAGCTTCGGCGTTGCGGATATCGATTATCTTTTCGGGCACAAAATCCCGGCCCATATTGATATTAAGATAGTGATAATCGTCCTGGTTGGCGCCGGCGCTGAAATTATGCAACCGGGTGATTTCCGGATCCGCATATACTTTTACCGTCAAACCCACCGGGCCCAGGGAGCCGAAGCCGGCTCCGCAGCTTTCGCGCACGGTGATTTCGTCGGCCATAAATAGTTCGTTGATCTGCAAAGCGTTTTTCAGCTTAATTTCGTTCAGTTCCCGGTCGCCCCGCAGTATCACGGCGATCAGCTCTCCGTCGGCCATATACATCAGGGTTTTGGCTTGGGTCGCAGCCGGGTGGCCGAGATGATCCACCAGTTGCTGAATGGTCCTGACCCCGGGGGTATAAATTTTTTCCCTTGCCAGCAGCGGCGGCGCCGCATCATCTTCCGGCAGCACACAGGCGGCCTTCTCGACATTGGCGGCATAATCGCATTGTTCACAATAGACCACCACTGATTCTCCGCTTTCAGCCAGCACCACAAATTCATGGCTTTCATTGCCGCCGATGGCTCCGCTGTCGGCTTCCACCACGCGGAAATCAAGGCCCAAACGGGTATAAATGGCTTTATAGGCCGCGTACATTTTTTTATACGAAACGTCCAAACCCGCGTCATCCAAATCAAAGGAATACAAGTCCTTCATAATAAACTCGCGCCCGCGCATAAGTCCGAAACGCGGCCGAATTTCGTCCCGGTATTTATTTTGAATCTGATACAGCATCAGGGGCAAATCACGATAGGATTGTACATCGGCGTCGACCAGGGTGGTGATGATCTCCTCATGGGTAGGTCCCAGCGCAAAGCCCCGGTTATGCCGGTCCACCAGACGAAACATCTCGTCGCCGTAAACCGACCAGCGGCCTGATTTTTCCCACAGCTCCCGGGGCTGGATGATGGGCATAAGGATCTCCTGTCCATCCGCTTTGTCCATTTCTTCGCGGACGATCCCTTCGATCTTTTTTAAAACCCTTACCGCCAGGGGCAGATAACTGTAAATCCCGGCTCCGGTTTTCCGCATATATCCGGCTCTGAGCAGCAGTTGATGACTGACGATCTCCGCCTCGCTGGGGAGTTCACGTAAAGTCGGGAAAAATAACTGTGATGCTTTCAAAGGGACCATCCTCCTAATTGTTAATTCGTTTTTCGATTTCTTGCAATAACGCGGACAGCATGTCCTCACCGGGAACCTTACGCAGGATTTCACCGTCCCGGAACAGCAATCCGAAACCGCGGCCGCCGGCAATGCCTACATCCGCTTCCCGGGCTTCCCCCGGCCCGTTGACCACGCAGCCCATCACGGCTACCTTGAGGGGCTGCCGGTACTTTCTTACCGCCCGGTCCACCGCTTCGGCCAGGGGCACCAGGTCGATCTCGCAGCGCCCGCAGGTTGGACAGGAGATAAGCTCCACCCCACGATTGCTCAGTCCCAGATTGCGCAGGATCTCATAGGCTGCCCATACCTCGTCTACCGGATCGCCGGTCAGGGATACCCTGATGGTATCACCGATACCCTCGTTCAGGAGCATCCCCAGTCCCAGGGCGGATTTTATCAAAGCGCGCTCCTTGGTGCCGGCTTCAGTGATGCCGATATGCAGCGGGTAATCGGTCTGGCGGGCCATCATCCGGTAAGCTTCCAGGGTAAGCTGAACCGATGACGCCTTCAGGGATACTTTGATCTCCCGGTAATCCATATCTTCCAGTATTTTTATGTTTTCCATAGCGCTGTCCACCATGGCTTCCGCACATACCGTCCCGTAGCGGCGCAGGATCTGCTTGTCCAGGGAGCCGCTGTTGACGCCGATGCGAATGGGTATGTTTTTTTCCCGGCAAGCGCTGACTACGGCTTCCACCCGGTGACGGTCGCCGATGTTGCCGGGATTGATACGCAGTCCGTCAGCGCCGGCAGCCAAACTCTGCAAGGCCAGCTTGTAATCGAAATGGATATCAGCTACCAGCGGTATGGAGATACCGGCTTTAATTTTTTTTATGGCAGCGGCGGCTTCATCATCCACCACCGCCACTCTGGCGATCTGACACCCGGCCGCCTCCAGCTCTTTGATCTGGTCTATGGTGGCGCCTGCATTGCGGGTATCGGTGTTGCACATGGACTGGACTACCACCGGGTTGTCCCCGCCGATGAGGCACGAACCTATTTTAATTACTCTGCTTTTAAGACGCATTTCTCTATCCTTTGATTCCCCTGCAAAAACTTATAATTTGCTGGTGGAATGTATAAACATTACGTCGCCAGGCTCAGCGCTGGTAGTCTGCGTCGCCTAAAGGTTTAGATTATCCGCCGAGAAAAATTTTTGCAGGGCAAGACGGAGGATTGAGTAATACTGGCAGTATTACGATTGACGACAACGAAGTCCTGCGAAAATTTAGCCGGCGAGAAGCAAAGTTTTAGGTGACGCAGACTACTAAGTGCTCCTTCATGTTTATACATTCCACACGATTAAATTAGGCTTGTTGCAGGGGAATCATCCTTTTTCTATCCCTTTTTTACCCTTTAATCAATCTGACGATATCGTTATAGGTGGCCAGCACGATCAACCCCATCAGGAACAGAAAGCCCAGCCAATGAATAAATCCTTCTTTTTCCGGGTCTAACGGTTTGCGCCGGATCGCTTCCACGATGGCGAATACAAACCGGCTGCCGTCCAGAGCGGGGATGGGCAGCATATTTAAAATGCCCAAGTTGATGCTCAAAAAGGCGGTAAAGCTAAGCAAATACACCATGCCTCCGCGGGCTGCTTCCCCTACCATGCTGGTGATGCCCACCGGGCCGGCCAGGTCGGAAGCGGAGGCGGCGCCGGTAAACATCATTCCCAATCCCTGCAGCAGCAGCACCGTCATTTGATAAGTCTGGACAAAACCCAGCTTGATGGAAGCCCATATCCCCTGACGCTCGTACTGCACCTGACTGTAAACTCCCAGAATCGACTTGCCGGTGCTTTCGTTCACCTCCGGAACCACGGTCAGATCATGGGTTTCGCCGGCACGCTCGATGGTTAAGTGCAACGGTTGGCCCGCCGGTTCATTTTGAATGATCCCGACGAAATCGCTCCAATTGGAAACTTGCTGCTGATCCACCGTCAAGATTTTATCGCCGCTCTTCAATCCGGCCTCGTAGGCCGGTTTGTCCTTGATTATCTCGCCGAGGACGGCATCATCAACCGGCTTGCCTACGCCGATGACTGCAAAAGTATAAATAAAAATAAGGATTGCCAACACGAAGTTCATACAAGGGCCGGCAAAGGATACCAGCATTTTTTCCAGGGGGGTGCGATGATTAAAGCCATTGGGGTCGTCGGAATCTCCCGGCTCTTCCCCGGCCATGCGCACATAGCCTCCCAGGGGTATTAACCGCAGCGAATACATGACTCCGTTTTTCTTTTTCGAAAGCAATTGGGTACCGAATCCCAGACTGAATTCATAAACCGGTATGCCGATGCGGCGGGCTGCGATAAAATGGCCCCATTCATGCACCAGAATCAATATGGCGATTATGATCAACGCTAAAATAATGGTCAATGCATTTCCTCCTTAAGCATTATCTGTCGGGCACGATGGCGCGCCCACCGGTCAGCTTCCAGAATCTCCTCCAACGCCGGCCGGTCAGTTATAGTATGTTCCTGCATCACGTTATCAACTACCATGGCAATTTGATTGAATTTGATTTGCCGGTTAATAAAAGCCCATACCGCCGTTTCATTGGCGGCATTCATAACCGCCGGCAAAGTGCCTCCGTGCCGCCCGGCATCAATCGCCAGTTCCAGCGCGGGGAAACGCCCAACGTCGGGAGCGGCAAAATGAATGGCGCCTAATTGGGTAAAATCCAGATGAGCGGCGGGAGAAATCATTCTCTCCGGATAAGTCAGGGCATATTGAATCGGTATCCGCATATCCGCCGCGCCTAAATGGGCCAAAAACGCCCCGTCGGCAAATTCCACCATGGAATGGATAACGCTTTCTTTTTGCACCAGTACTTTGATATGATCGTAATCGATGGCAAAGAGATGATGGGCTTCTATTACTTCCAGGCCTTTATTCATCAGGGTGGCGGAGTCGACGCTGATTTTGGGTCCCATGTGCCAATTGGGATGGCTTAGGGCCATATCCACCGTCACCGCCTCCAGTTGCTGCGCACCGAAGTCCCGAAAGGGTCCGCCGGAGGCGGTAAGCCAAATGTTTTCAACATAGGGCCGCTCTCCCTGCAGACATTGGAAGACCGCGGAATGCTCGCTGTCCACCGGAATGATTTCCGCCTGGCGATCCCGGGCAGCCTGCATGACTATATCCCCGGCCGCCACCAGCGTCTCTTTATTGGCCAGAGCTATGCGCCGGGATTTTTCCACCGCCGCCAGGGTAGGCCTTATGCCAACGGCGCCGCTTAAAGCCACCAGCACGGTGTCGGCTTCTTCGTATCCGGCCAGTTGGCACAGTCCTTCCAGGCCGGTCAGCAATTCGGTTCCGTTGCCTATCCGCGGCCGGAATTGGCCGTACAGGGAAGGATCCCCCAGCGCCATCAACCGGGGCTGATATTTTTTTACCTGTTCTTCCAGCAGTTCCAATTCGTTATAAGCAGCCAGGCCCACCACGTTGAACCGGTCGGGATGCAAGTCGACGACTTCCAAAGCCTGCCGGCCAATGGAGCCGGTGGAGCCTAAAATGACCAAATTGGTTTTATTCAACTTTCTTCCTCCAGTCAAAGCGGTCCAGCAAACCGGCCCGGTATATGGCGATTAAAACGACGACGCAAACGGGTCCCAGGATCATACCCACAATCCCGCCCAGTTTCAAGCCCGCATAAAGGGAGATCAAAGTTACCAAAGGATGCAGGCCGATATTGTCGCCTATGATTTTAGGCTCCAGGAACTGGCGTATGGCTGAAATAATGATGTAAACCAGCAGCAATGCGACTCCCATGCCAATACGCCCAAAGAAAATTTCCCATAATATCCACGGTATATAGATGGTTCCCGGTCCCAGAATCGGCAATATATCGGCAATAGCTACGATCAAGGCAATGGTGACGGTATATTGTACGCCTAAAATTCTGAGAGCTACCAGGGTCAGAATAAAAGTAATCGAAATAAGTATACTGTAGGCTTTAACAAAACCCACCAGGGCTTTAATCAGCCGGCCCAGCACATCCTGTCCCGAATCGCGCATCCCGGGCGGAATAATATGCAATACAAAACTGCGAATCAGCGCCCGGTCTTTGATAATAAAGAATGTTGCCACCGTGGCAATAATCAGGAATATCATAAACCCCGGCAACATGGCCAGGGCTGAAACCAACCAGTTGATAGCGGAACTGATCATTTGCTGGCCCCATTGAGTCGCCTGCTGCAAACTTTGCTGCAGCGTATCCTGAATCTGCACGGGCAGATCCAGGCGCAGGAAAAGCAAGCGCAGCTCGCTGAGTTTTTGTATAAGCTCCGGAATTACCGTATCGGCATTGGCCTGGGTATTTTTGTAAATCGTGGTGAGCTGCTTAATGATAACCGATACCAACACCGAGACAATGTAAACAAATCCTCCCATCACCAGCAGTAGGCTGGTTAGTACCGCCAGTACGCGTTTGAAGCGCAAGCGGGTTTCAAAAAAATTGACCACCGGCTCCACCAGCACCGCAATCAAAATCGCGAAAATGAACGGAAGGAATAATTTAGGGATGTAAGCCAGAATCTTGCCTAAAACGGGGAAAAGATATACAAAGAGCAAATAAAGGCCGAACATGCCTATTACTATGCTGCTGACCTTGAGCAAGGTCTTTAAGCTTTGTTTAATATCATTATCCAAATTACTCACCTCATTTCATTTTATTTGCTCCGCCGGTATTTATGAGTACGCCTGAATTTTCGTTCCTATCGACCCCTCTGTCGTAAACTCAATTTATGGCTACGTTTGGTCACGCAATAATCCTTTTTCTCAGTGGTACAGAAAATTTTTAGATACTAAAAACTGCCGGCTTAGCGGAAAAACATAATAAAATAATAAAAAACCGGCAATACCAGCAGGAAACTGTCGAATCGGTCCAGCACTCCGCCGTGGCCGGGAATAATGCTGCCCGAGTCCTTGGCCCCAAAATAGCGCTTTATGGCCGATTCAAACAAATCACCCAACTGGGCGGAGACAGAGCCCAATAGGGCCATGACCATAAAATGCGCCGAACTCAAACCGGGCAAGGGATAAAAATAATTGAAAGCAGCAGCGGCGGCCACAGCTAAAATCATGCCCCCGATCGCACCAACCCAGGTCTTATTAGGGCTTAGCAAAGGAGCCATCTTATTTTTCCCCCACAACCGGCCGAACAGATAGCCGCCGACATCCGACCCCCAGGTAACCAGGAATACCAGCAATACGGCCGGAAAGGGCTGGGGCAATTGCTGCAGCAACAGTGCAAAGCCAAATAAGAAACCCGTATAAAAGGCTCCCATCCAACTGAGGGCGATGTCTTCCAGTTGGAAGCGCGGATATAAAATAACCGTTTCCAGCACCATCAACAGCACCGCCCCCAATAGCAGCGGCATAAAATATTCTCCGGCCTGCTGGCGAAAGAATAGCAGCAGCAACAAGAAACCGGCGCTGACATACTGAGGGTTATGACCTTTGCTTTTCATCATACCCCAATACTCATATAAAGCAACCGCGGCCAGAAAGGCAAACAGAGCGATCCAGGCCAGGCCGCCCTGGTATAGTATGAGAAGCAACAGAGGAATTCCTATTACGGCGGTAATTATTCTGGTTTTCAGCATAAATTTATCCTTCCGGTTGTTGTTTAAGACCGCCGAATTTGCGATCCCGCTGCTGGTATATCAGCACTGCCTGGAAAAGATCTTCTTCATTAAAATCAGGCCACAGGGTATCAACCACTACTAATTCGCTGTAAGCTATCTGCCAGAGCAAAAAATTGCTGATCCTCATTTCGCCGGAAGTACGTATGAGCAAATCCGGGTCTGGCATACCATTAGTATACAATAAGCCGGAGAATATTTCCTCGTTTAGATCCTCCGCTCTCATAGCCCCCGACGCAATTTTTTCGGCCAGTTGTTTAGTCGCGTCCATGAGTTCTTGGCGTCCTCCGTAATTCAGCGCAATGTTAAAAATAAGGCCGGTGTTGCCCCGAGTCCTTTCCAGGGCTCTTGTTATCTCGACTCCGCAGTCAGCCGGCACCGCGCCGTAATCCCCCAAAACCTGTATGCGGACATTGTTTTCATGGAGTTCGTTTAACTCCTTGCGCATAAACTCCACTAACAACTGCATCAGATAATTAACCTCTTCCACCGGCCTCTTCCAGTTTTCCGTGGAGAAGGCAAACACTGTCAAAATGGAAATACCCATTTTATCACAGGCTTTTACAATTTTTTTGAGGGAACCCATACCGGCACGATGTCCCATGGTTCTGGGCATAAATCTTTTTTTGGCCCAGCGTCCGTTGCCGTCCATGATAATGGCCACATGCCGAGGTATTTTGTCGGGGTCGAGAGTGCGTTTTTCGGATTTTCGTGCCACTATTTTCCCTTCTCTCCGGTAACAGTCCAGTCTGCAATATCTAAAACTCCGATTCTCCCCGGCCAAATCCCCGCCCGGCAAGACCACCGGTGTAAATTTCCCGGCGGATCAGTAAAACTTTAGATGTTGCGGACTACTATAAGCATCCCGCATTCCAGGGGATCATATAACAAAACCCCCAATTGGATGGGGGTAATTCGTTATTATTATAACCACTTCAGCCGGCATAATCCAGCGCCATTTCGTCTACTATACTTCCATAATATCCTTTTCTTTGACCTGCAAAGCGGTATCGACATCCTTAATATATTTGTCGGTAAGTTTTTGGATATTGTCAAGGCCTTTCTTGCTCTCGTCTTCGGAAACCAGTTTGTCTTTTTCGCTGGACTTGATCAGGTCATTGCCTTCGCGGCGTATATTGCGTATGGCCACCTTGGCTTCTTCGCCGCGCTTTTTAACCAATTTGACTACGTCTTTTCTTCTTTCCTCCGTCAGCTGAGGAACGGCCAGGCGTATAACGTTGCCGTCGTTACTGGGAGTGATGCCCAGATCAGATTTCATAATGGCCTTTTCAATGTCGCCGATGGCGCTTTTATCCCAAGGTTGGACCACCAGCAAACGGGCCTCAGGAACATTGATGTTGGCCATTTGATTGATAGGAGTGGGCTCACCGTAGTAATTTACCATGATTTTATCCAGCATGGCAGGATTGGCCCGACCGGCGCGCATGCCGGCAAAATCCTCCAGCATGTGATCGATGGATTTTTTCATACGGTCTTCCGCATCATTCAAAATATCGTTGATCATGCTTCTACCTCCCTACATAAGTGCCAATATCCTCACCCATTACCGCCTTTAAAATATTCCCTTCCACGGTTAAATTAAAAACGATGATGGGTATGTTGTTGTCCATGCACAAAGAAGCGGCGGTGGAATCCATAACTGCCAAACCCTGGTTGAGGACGTCAATGTAGTCCAGATGATCGTATTTGGCGGCATGGGGATGGGTTTTGGGGTCGGAATCATAAACGCCGTCAACTTTCTTAGCCATCAGAATAACGTCGGCTTCAATCTCGGCCGAGCGCAGCGCAGCGGTGGTATCCGTTGAAAAATAAGGATTGCCGGTTCCCGCCGCAAAAATAACCACGCGGCCTTTCTCCAAATGGCGCAGAGCACGGCGGCGGATATACGGTTCGCAAACCGCCTGCATCTCGATGGCGGACATAACCCGGGTCGCCATACCTTCTCCTTCAAGGGCGTCCTGCAAGGCCAGTGCGTTAATTACCGTAGCCAGCATGCCCATATAATCAGCAGTGGCACGATCCATACCGCGCTCGCTGCCGGCTACGCCGCGCCAGATATTGCCTCCGCCCACAACAATGGCTACTTCCACACCCATTTGAACCAATTCTACAATCTGGCGGGCAATGGAGCTGATGGTGTTGTGCTCTATTCCATAGCCGTTATCTCCGGCTAAAGCTTCCCCGCTTAATTTTAATATAACGCGTTTATACTTTGGTTGCTGCATGATAAATATATCCTCGTAAATCTTCTTGTCAATGGTATCGGGGAATTAGGAAGATTTGATCTGGGACATTACTTCGGCGGCGAAATCAGCCTCTTCCTTTTCAATGCCTTCACCCAATTCAAAACGGGCGAATCTTCTGACCGCAATGTTTTCACCGATTTTGGCAATGCTTTCGTGGATTAATTCCTGCACGGTCTTGTCAGGATCTTTGATAAACCCTTGTTCCAGCAGGCAATTTTCCTTGTAGTACTTTTCGATCCGGCCTTCCACCATTTTATCCACGATTTTTTCCGGCTTGCCTTCTTCCAGAGCCTGGGCTCTCAAGATCTCGCGCTCCCGCTGCAACATCTCTTCCGGAACCTCTTCGCGGGACACGCACACCGGATTGGTGGCGGCAATCTGCATAGCGATATCATAGGCCAGTTGTTTAAATTCATCGGTTTTGGCTACAAAATCGGTCTCGCAGTTTACTTCCACCAGCACGCCGATGCGGCCGCCACCGTGAATATATGATATAACGACCCCTTCGCTGGCAACTCTGCCCGCTTTTTTGGCCGCTTTAGCCAAGCCTTTGGTTCTAAGCTCGTCGATTGCTTTTTCAATATCGCCCTCCATGGCTACCAGTGCTTTTTTGCAATCCATCATGCCTGCGCCGGTTCTTTCGCGCAGTTCTTTTACCAATCCGGCTGTGATTTCCATTATTAATAACCTCCTGTGCAGTTTGCTTTTGATGTATAAAAAAGGGGCTAGTTTGTTATAAAACCTCACCCCTTCTCCTGATCTTATGCGGTAACCTGTTCTCCCTGACGACCTTCCAGTACAGCATCAGCGATTTTGGCTGAGATTAACTTGACGGCTCTGATGGCATCATCATTACCGGGGATTACGTAATCGATTTCGTCCGGATCGCAATTGGTATCGACAATGGATACTACCGGGATGTTGAGTTTTCTAGCCTCGGCTACCGCGATTCTCTCTTTGCGCGGATCGACGACAAAAACGGCTCCGGGCAGCTTATCCATATTCTTGATTCCGCCCAAAAATCTTTCCAGACGTTCGGCTTCATTTCTTAGATGGGCTACTTCTTTTTTGGTCAGTACGTCAAAGGATCCGTCTGTTTCCATTCTCTCCAGTTCCTTCAATCGCGCTACCCGCTTACTGATGGTCTTGTAGTTGGTCAGCATACCCCCGAGCCAGCGCTGATTGACATAATACATGCTGCAGCGGTTGGCCTCGTCTTTAATGGTTTCCTGGGCTTGCTTTTTCGTGCCTACAAACAGAATCCCTTTTCCATCTGCTACCGTCTCTTTGATAAAGGCGTAAGCTTCGTCAAATTTTTTGACGGTTTGCTGCAGATCAATGATATAAATACCGTTTCTTTCCATGTAGATGTAGGGACTCATTTTGGGGTTCCACCGTCTGGTCTGATGACCGAAATGCACCCCGGCTTCCAGCAATTGTTTCATAGTGATAACTGACATCTTCATACCTCCTGTTTGTTTTATTTTTCCTCCGTTGTTTCATTTCGGCGGGGGACTTTTAAGCACAACCCCGTCCGATCCAGCAACGTGTGTAATCACCACTTGATAATATAGCATATAAATCCGGTCATTGGCAAGATTAGTGAGATTTTTTTACCGTCTCCGACTTGCCCGATTTTTCAAAGAACCGGGAGATATTCCGGTTGGCATTGTATCCATTGGCCTGCTCAAATAACCTTTTCTCCTTGGTTGATGGTACGTATCAACAAATCGCCGGTAGCGGGATCGAAAATGACGGTCCGCCCGGAATTGCCGCCCACATCTTCGCCCAACAGCTTGATTCTGTTTTCGGTCAAACTTTTCCTTACGGCGATGGAGTTTCTTTCTCCGATATTAAAAATGTCGCTGTTGCTGCCGGCGTAAAGAAACATTTGCGCGCCGCCGGCGATTTTGGCCACCAACCGTTGGGGGACGACTCCCACTTTTTTCATCGCCGCCAGAGCGGCAATAATAGCGGTATCAGCATATTTTCCGGGATTGCCGGCAGCGCCGCCGGCAGGGCTTTGGGGTAACATAATATGACTCATGCTGGCTATTCTCAGCTGAGGCTCAAACAAGCACATTCCTATACACGATCCCAGGCCTGCGGTCATAAGTTTGTCGGGGGGAGCAGCCAGTTTGATTTCCGCCATGCCTACTTGAATAAGTTCTCCCATTAATTCGCCACCCCGAGTGCGGCAAAAATGCTGTCTAAAGACTCAGGTTCCGGCAAAAAGAAAACATTCCCCATCACATCCACATTGTCCTTTTTAAACCCGGTTTCCATAAGCAGAACCAAATCCGATACCGCTCCATACTGTGCCAGAATAGTGTCCAACACGGCGCCGACCATGTCCATGGCCAGGGCCGGTGTTGACGGTGTGAAATCCATTTGGGTAAAAGACGACAAGGCGTTCAAATACGATGAAGATAAGATGTTGCCCAGCTCCATCAAGGCTGAGTATTCCATATCCGTAAAGGAACCTGATAATGATATGTTACCGGTATTCAACAGCATTTGCAGCAATTGCGCCGCTTTTTCCACCGGCATAACCAGCAGGATGCTGGCTTGAACCGGCCCGCTTACATGAGAGAACACGGCCACTGCATAGGTTTCTGCTCCGCCCACAAAATCAGATACATCGGCAAAAGACATTATCCGCGCCCGCGGCACACTGATCTTGATCGTTGCTTCCAGCATAGCGCCTAAGGCGGTGGCGGCATGGCCCGCTCCCACATTGGCCACTTCCTGCAGGGCGTCAATCTGCGCCGCTGATATAGCTTCCAGTCCTTCTTTCAAGATCATCACTCCCTTCCCAGGGTACTCTGTCAACCCTAAGTCCGCATATTATTTGTCGAGGGAAATTTCTGCAGGGCAAGGCGAAGGATTGAGCAATACTGGACGTATTGCGATTGACGACAACGCAGCCATGCAGAAATTTAACCGACAAGGAATTGTGGAATTAGGGTTGACAGAGTACTAAGCTCAGCGTCAAGTGCTCCTCCATGTTTATACATTCAACATGTTTGGGAAGCAGCAAGGAAGCAAAAGGACCGTCCCTCTGCTCCCTTTTAACAACTGACAAAGCCGTTATGTTTGATCCAGCGGACGTCGTCCCGCAGGGGATAATCGGAACGGAAGTGACCGCCCCGGCTCTCTCTGCGCCACAGGGCAGCCTGAACGACCACATGGGCTACCGTCAGCATATTTACCATTTCGATATAGGCCAGGGACTCGCCGTTCATGGCCAGATGGTTATAAAGGAATTCGATCTCACGGTGGGCGGCTTTAAGTCCTCCTTCATCCCGAATAATGCCTACTTTATCCCACATTACATCCTGCAGCCGCCGCTTGGTCTCCTCCGGAGAGAGGTGCGGCGACGGCGAAGCGTATATCCAGCCGGGCTCAAAATTGCGGTAAAGCTCATCCGCCTTGGCCTGACGCCGGTACATGATTTCTTCGCCGCGATCAATAATGCGCTGGCCGAAAACGATTCCCTCCAGCAGCGAATTGCTGGCCAGGCGATTGGCGCCGTGGACTCCGGTACAGGCAGCTTCACCGCAGGCATACAGGCCGTTCACTCCGGTCTGTCCGTAAGTATCGGTTTTGATGCCCCCCATGGTATAGTGGGCGGCCGGAGACACCGGCACCATTTCTTTTTCCAGATCAATCCCCTGTCGCAAACAGGTGCGATAAATATTGGGGAACCGTTCCTTGGCGCCGTCTATTTCCGACATATCCAGAAATACGTATTCGCTGCCGCACAAGGTCATTTCATTTAAAATTGCCCGTGCCACTACATCTCTCGGGGCTAGTTCCAGCAGGGGATGGTATTTGCCCATAAACCGCTCGCCTTTAATATTGTAGAGCAATCCCCCTTCTCCCCGCACCGCTTCGGAAATCAAAAACCGCTGGGTCGCATGGCCGAACAACACGGTAGGATGGAATTGAATGAACTCCAGGTCTCTCAGTTCACAGCCGGCCCGGAAGGCGGCCGCCATGCCGTCGGCAGTGGCGACTTCAGGATTAGTGGTATAGCGATAGAGTTGACCGGCTCCGCCGGTAGCGATAATTACCGCCCGGGCAATATACAGTATCTGCCGGCCGGTTTTTTCATCATAGACCAGCGCCCCCTGACATTCTCCGGCCTTGGTTCCCAGTATATCAATCAGGAACTGGTATTCAACAATGCTGATATGATTATCGTCTTCGCATTTTTCAACCAGCGCGGCCCGGATGGTTTCCCCGGTGGTATCGGCCGCGTGTAGGATACGTGCCTTGCTGTGAGCGCCCTCTCGGGTCAGGGATATACTGCCGTCCTTCATATCAAACCTGGCCCCGGCGGCGATCAATTCCCGCACCCGCTCCGGACCTTCCCGCACCAGCACATTCACCGCTGCAATATCACAGATTCCCGCTCCGGCTTCCAGGGTATCCTCCAAATGCAAAAAGGGAGAATCTTCCTCGTGCACTGCCGCAGCGATTCCCCCTTGCGCAAGTCCCGTGTTGGAATCTGCAATGGTTTTTTTGGTCAGCACCACGACTTCACCCAGCTCTGAAGCCTTGAGGGCCGTAAACAAGCCGGCGATTCCGCCGCCCACGATCAAAAAATCCGTATTTATTACTTGAATCCCCGGCTGCAGATTCCAGGCATATCGTGTAATTCTCATATCAACCCTTTTTTCTATTTAATTTGGATTCCATTGCAAAAATTTATGATTTGTTAGTTGCATGTATAAACATCCCGTCACCAGACTCCGCATAGGCCCCCATGCTGCGCCAAGTGCTCCTTCATGTTTATACATTCAACATGATTAAATCAGTTTTTTGCCGGAAAATCAATTTTAATTTCCAGCATATTCTGCAAAGACCGGAAGGCCTTTAAGCGAACATCCTCGGCAATTTCTATTTGTTCCGTAAGGTTTTCCATAGACTGAGCCAACTCCTCCAGCCCGATCTTTTTCATGTCCTCACATACGAAATTGCTGCGGGCCAGATAGAAGGTCTTGTCCGGGCAACTGCGGCGCAGGCTGTGCAGGAACCCCTCTTCCGTGCCGACAATAAACTCCTGCGCGGAACTTGCTTTAATATATTGCAGTATACCCGCAGTAGAGCGCACTGCATGCGCCAGCGCAATAACCTCCGGCGGGCATTCGGGATGAACCACCACTTGGGCCTGAGGATGCAGCTCCATCTGCCGCCGCACACTGTCCGGGCTGACCACATCATGGACCGGGCAGTATCCTTCCCAGAAAATCATTTCCCGTCCGGTCTGGGCGGCCACATACCTGCCTAGATTGCGATCCGGTATAAATATGATTTCTTGTTCCCGGGGAATGGAATTCACCACCGCGATGGCGTTGGAGGAGGTACAGCAAATATCGCTTTCCGCTTTCACCGCCGCCGAAGTGTTCACATAGGCGACCACCACCGCCCCCGGATGCTGTCTTTTTTTCTCCCGTAGCGCCGCGGGGGTAACCATGTCGGCCATGGGACACCCGGCTTGGGCCGGCAGCAGCACCCGTTTGTCAGGGTTGAGAATCTTGGCGCTTTCCGCCATAAACCCCACGCCGCAACTGACAATCACATCGGCCGGGGTCTGGCTGGCCTGCTGCGCCAACTGCAGGGAATCGCCGACGAAATCGGCGATATCCTGAATTTCCGGATTCTGATAATAATGGGCCATAATAACCGCGTTGAGTTCCTGTTTACGTTGGTTTATATATGCTTTTATATCATTCGCCATGAATGCTACTCACTCCAGCTTCCTGCACTGATCTTCTGCACCTCGTTGCGCTCGTTCACATAGACCAGCGCCGGCTTGTATCCTTTACATTCTTCATCGGTCAACAGGGTATAGGTAAGAATAATGACTACATCTCCCCGCTGCACCTTGCGAGCGGCGGCGCCGTTCAGGCAGATGGTTTTTGAACCTCTCTCCCCTTCAATTACGTAAGTCTCAAAACGTTCACCATTATTGTTGTTAACGATGGTTACTTTCTCGTTTTCAATGATATCGGCCGCGTCCATTAAATCCCGGTCCAATGTGATACTGCCCACATAATTGAGATTAGCATCCGTAACCACCGCACGATGAATTTTTGACTTTAGCATATAGCGGAACACCGTCTTACACCTCCAAGATAAGATTATCTATTAATCTTGTATTGCCGAATCTTACCGCCAGCGCCACCAGCGCCCGGCCTGTGATTTCCTCCACGTCGCTTAAATCCTCTGCATCATAAATCTCAACATAATCGATATCCGCCTGGGATGCGGTTGAGATCACTTCCCTGATTTTTTGTTTCAATGCGGAGACGTTATGTTCCCCGCCCTCGAACAAAGTTTTGACTTGCTGCAAAGAACGGCTCAGCACCAGTGCCTGTTGGCGCTGCTCGCTGTCCAAATATACATTGCGGGAACTCATGGCCAAACCGTCTGCTTCCCGCATAATCGGCACCCTGACAATAGCAACGGGGAAATTCAATTCCCGCGTCATCTTCTCGATGATCATCGCCTGCTGCGCGTCCTTTTGTCCAAAAAAGGCCATATCAGGCTGACATATATGAAACAGTTTGCTGACTACTGTGGTAACTCCTCTGAAGTGCACCGGACGTGAAGCGCCGCAGAGTTTGGTCGTGATCTCCCCTTCCAGTTGCACCCAGCTGTTATAGCCCTGGGGGTACATATCCCGTACCGCCGGGGAAAATACGGCATCAACCTTCTCTGCCGCCAGCTTTTTGCAATCCTCTTCTATATCACGCGGATAGTTGTCGAAATCCTCGTTAGGCCCAAACTGAGTGGGATTTACAAAAATCGATACGACCACCATATCGCAACGTTTTCCCGCTTCTTTAACCAAAGACAGATGCCCAGCGTGCAGATACCCCATGGTGGGCACCAGTCCTATTTTCATGCCCTGACGTTTCTTGGCCAGACACCATGCCTGCATCTCACTGATGTCATTAAAAACCTGCATTGTTTCTCCCTTCATCTCCTGAAAGCTTTCCCCCGCCCGGTGAAAACCAGGCGAGGGATTGGATATTACATCTAATACAGCTTCTCCAGAACATCATCCTTGATGGTGAAACAATGCTCGGGAGCAGGGAAAGCGCTATTTTCAACTTCTTGCTTGTAAGACTGCAGCGCTTCCGCGATCACGGGTTCCAAATTGGCAAATTTCTTGACAAATTTGGGAATATGCCCTTTGGACATGCCTAAAACATCATTAATAACCAGCACCTGTCCGTCGCAGTACGGTCCGGCTCCGATGCCGATAGTAGGTATGGTGATCGCTTCGGTGATCTTCTTGGACAGGAGAGAAGGTACGCATTCCAGCACCAGGCAGAAGGCCCCGGCCTCTTCCATGGCTCGGGCCGCTTCTATGAGTCTTTGGGCCCCTTCCACATCTTTGCCCTGTACCTTGAAGCCTCCCAATTGATTGACGGACTGGGGGGTCAGGCCTATATGACCCACCACCGGTATCTGGGCGTCAACAATGGCTTTTACGGTATCTTTCCTTTCCACGCCGCCCTCAAGCTTTATCGCCTGGGCTCCGGCTTCCTTTATAAACCTGCCGGCGTTGCGCACCGCTTCCTGGTCGGAAACGTGATAAGACATGAAAGGCATATCTCCCACCACCATGCTGTGGCTGGAGCCTCTGACCACCGCTTTGGTATGGTGGATCATATCGTCCATGGTAACTGCCAGCGTGTTTTCATATCCCAACTGAGTATTTCCCAGAGAGTCCCCCACCAGAATCATATCGATCCCGGCCGCATCAACCATCGTGGCGATGGAATAATCATAGGCGGTAAGCATGGTAATCTTTTGATTCTGAAGTTTTTTGGCTTTTATATCAAGCGTAGATACTCTGCTCATGGGCGCACCTCCTTATTGAACCGAGCCAAGCCGGCTCAGTTCCTGCATAAATAATTTTTGGAATTTCTCCATGGCTTCCTGGTCGATACTGCCTTTTTCCAGCGCTATTTGGGCAGTATAATACCCCAACCATCCATAGAGCTTGGTTAATCCCGGCGCCATTTCTTCCAGGCAGTCCAAATGTTTAATTATCGTGGAAATATCCCCGCGGGCAATGGGCCCGGTCAACGACTTGGGGATGCCTATATTGCCTATATTATTCAGGGTGCCGTTAATTAATGGCATCAAGGCACGGGTAGCCATATTTTTTGGTATGCCGGTATATTCCAGCAATTTAACCCCAAAATCAATAATAGTTACCAGATAATTTGACACCACACAGGCGCCTGCATGATATAAGGGCTTGGCCTTGCGGTCAATAAAGAAATATTCTCCTCCCAAGGTTTCAACGATACAGACGGCCACATCAAAGGCCTGCCTGTCCCCTTCAATGCTGAAGATAGATCCGGGAAGATTTTCTATGGCCATATCCAGATTGGCAAAGGACTGCAGCGGGTGCACAGAAAGAACCCGCGCGCCAAATTCCTTGGCCCGGTCCAATATTTCCGATGATTGTGCCCCACTCATGTGTACCAAGGTGTGATCGCTGTTAATGGCCCCGACATCGGCCAGCGCGTCTACTACACTCTGGATGGCACTGTCACACGGAGTGATGAATAACAAATCAGCTGAGCGAGCAACTTCTTCCGGGTTTGCTGCAACCCTGCAACCGGTACGTTCTGCCAGCAGCTTTGTAGATTCGGGTTTGATATCATACGCCCCCGTAATCTCATAGCCTTTGTCATGCAAAACGACGCCGACAGCTGTTCCAACAACCCCCGCCCCTATAATACCGATCCTCTTTCTCAACATACGTACATTAACCCCCTCTGAAAGCAGGTTAAAACGATCATCCTGCTTTGCTTTTTCCGTCCTGGTCCGTGGTGGATCCAGGCTTCTTGTTCAGGAGTACTGGCGGGAGACTCCCTATTATTTATTTCCGTTTTTTGATGCTCTGGCTCGCATCTTCCAGCTGTTCGGCCCTGGCCAACACCTCCCCGATCCCTTTGCCGTCCGGAAATATCAACCGTGGCGCTATTTCCTGCAAAGGGACTAAGACAAACAACCGTGCATACAGATGGGGATGAGGAACAATCAAATCATTTAAATTGATCGTTTCCTCTCCATATAAAAGGATATCCAGATCTATTACCCGGGGACCCCATGTTTCGTTCCTGAGGCGTCCCATTTTAATTTCAATTTCCTGCAAAACCCGCAACAGCTCCAAGGGAGCTAAACCGGTTTCGACTTCGATTACCTGGTTCAGAAAATCATCCTGGTCGGTTTTGCCCCAGGGTGAAGTTATATATAAAGATGATTTACGGGTTATCGTAATTTCATCAGTTTGTTCAATCAATTCCAACGCCCGGGCTAGATTTTTGTCTTTGTCGCCCATGTTGGAACCCAGTCCCAGATATACTTGTCCGTTCAATTGTGCTCATCCCTTAAACTATCACATAGATTTTATGTCTGCAAGGGTTAATTTCGGCATCTTTGAATAGAAACCCCAAAATAATCAAATTCTCCATTTACTGGTGCATTCGGTTTATATACGGTGATCTCCACTCCGTTGACGGGAAATCTGTACAGCAACGCCGCGGCAATATTTTCCGCCAAAGCCTCCAGCAATTGGTAACTTTCCTGTTCCACAATTTTCTTAACTACGTCAAAAACCTCGGCGTAAGACACCGTATCCCGAATATCATCGCTACGTCCGGCCGGGCTCGTGTCCAACATCAAGTCGGCGTCCACCCGGAATAGCTGCGGCGCCTGCCTTTCGAATTCCAGCACCCCGTGACAGCCTTTAAAGGTCATACCCCGGGCCATGATCCTATCCATCTTCACTCCTTATGGCATCAAGCATCCGCGCCAGCCGGCAGCTTTCACGCACATCATGGACCCGTACCATATCGGCCCCATTCATGATGGCCGCCGCCATAACCGCCAGGCTGCCTTCCAATCTCTCCTCCACCTCAAGTGCAAGGGTCGCGCCGATAAACGATTTCCTGGAAGCGCCCACCAGCAAGGGTTTCCCCAGGCTTTTAAAATCACGCAGCCGTTTTACCAGCAAGCGATTCTGGGCAGTGGTCTTGCCAAAACCCAAACCCGGATCGAGAATAATTTTACCCGGCTCCAGTCCTGCAGCTTCGGCTTTGTCAGCCGCCTGCGCCAACTCGTCGGCGATATCGTCGATTAAATTATCATAAGGCTCATGCCTTCTTAATTGCAGCCGGTTGTGCATAAGAACCACCGGAGCCTGCCATTTTACCAGCACTTCCAAAAGGCCCGGATCCAACTCCAGACTGCCGATATCGTTGATTATATGGGCGCCGTTGTCCAGGGCCTGCCGCGCTACTTCCGCCCGGAAGGTGTCAACGGATACGATCAGCCCGGCGCCGGATAATTTGCGCACCAAAGGGATGACTCGCTCCAGTTCCTCATCTTCACTGGCGATGGTCGCATCAGGCCGGGATGACGCGCCGCCCACATCAATGATGTCAGCCCCCTGATCCCTCATTGCCAGCGCGTGTTCATAAGCTCGGGCCGGATCCAAATATCTGCCCCCGTCGCTGAAGGAATCGGGAGTAGCATTTAAAATCCCCATTACCACAGTCCGTTTTCCCCAAGCCAAGGTCTGCCCCTGGGCCAGAGCGATCTCGCCTCCGGCTTCCTCCTGGGATTTCAATATTTTTTCAATATCAGCCGCTACCGCCCGCAGGCCGAAAGGCTGAAGTTTTAATTTTTCCACTAAAAGCGTATACTGTTTGAACGTCCCCAGCAACAAAACATCGCCGCTGCCGTCACCGCAGCCGGCTGCCTCCCTGGATACCGCCGCTTCCCCTCCCTTGGCCAGCATCTCCTGTTTCAGGATATTGGCCGCCCGGTGGGGTATGTTTTTTAACTTTATACAACGAAACACGGCCTTGGAAATCATATACTCAATACCTGGGGAACTTGCTCCGATATCCTCCAGATATTTTCTCGCTGACCCCCGGCTCTCTATGAAAATGCTGTGATGAGCCATTTTTCACCTCGTACGGAAACAAGGGGGAAACAAAGGGACGGTTCTTTTGCTTCCTCGCTGCTTCTCCTGGTTTATTGTGAAGCAAGAGAACCATCCCCTTGTTCTTTTGCTTCCAAAATTATTATTTGTTAGTTGAATGTATAAACAAACCGTGGCCAGACTCAGCGTCAAGTGCTCCTCCATGTTTATACATTCAACATGCGAAGCACGGGGACGATTCCTGCTATCAGTACGCTGTCAACCCTAATTCCACATTTCCTTGTCGGTTAAATTTCTGCATGGCTGCGTTGTCGTCAATCGCAATACGTCCAGTATTGCTCAATCCTCCGCCTTGCCCTGCTGAAATTTCCCTCGACAAATAATATACGGACTTAGGGCTGACAGCGTACTAATACGCAAAGGTAGTGACGCTGAATTCCTTTTGTCCCCGTTTGGGACAAGTATCTCGTTCCTCACATTGGCTGCATATACGGGACAAATTATCGGCGCGATGTACCCTCTCGCCCAAAAAGCTCATATCCCGGCTGATATTGCGGTGTTCGTATATAGCCCGGCAGATCATATCGATTTCATTGGGATTAAAAAAGGCGCGGGGCAATAATTCCCGCGCCAATTTGGCGCCGTAAGCAGCATGATCCACGCCGTCACTATATTCTTTCCATTTGCCTATGTCATGCAGCAAGCCACAGGCGTAAATGCACTCCTTGGCCGCCAGCTTGCCGCTGATTCCGCTTTCACGGATAAAATAATTCAGGTCATTATGTTCCAAGACCAGGATATAAGCTATTCTGGCCACATCAATGTGATGGTGCAAGCCATGCTGGCAGTACTTGTCGGCATTTTCTCCACCGGCGTTGCGATTCATATATTCAATATAAGACTTATCCTGTAAAAGCAATTCCACCCGCTTCACATCGTCACCCCGCGAATCACATTGCCGTTTTTATATGTATATTAAACATAGAATCAATTAATCCTGCCGCCCGGACAAATATTTTACGCTTCCGGTTCAGCTTCTTTTTCCGCCGCATTTGGTGTAAGCTCACTTTCCGCCCCGGAATTGCCGTTGGAATCCGTTCCTTTCGTTCCTTCTGGAGTCGGCTCGGCTTTCGTCTCGGCATGGTCGCCCTGAACCGTTTCTTCTGTCCCTGGCTCGTTTTCCTCCATGACCGGTGTACTGCTTTCTCCGGTCATGATCTGCTCAAATTCGTCCCCCTCCATGGTTTCAGCTTCCATAAGACGGGCGGCAATCCGATGCAGTTTATCAATATTATCGCTTAATATCTTTTCGGCCTTGTTGTAACTGGTCTCCATATAATGGGAGGCTTCCTTGTCGATGGCGTAAGCAATGGCGTCGGAATAATTACGATCCCGGGAAATATCCCGGCCCAAAAATACTTCTTCACTCTTATGCCCAAAAGTCAGCGGTCCCAGATCATCGCTCATACCGTATTCGGTAATCATTTTGCGCACGATGCTGCTGGCCCGCTCCAGATCGTTCTGAGCACCGGTGCTGATGTCATTAAGGATCAAAGCCTCAGCCACCCGTCCCCCCAGCAAAGTCGTCACTTCATCCAGCATATAGGATTTGGTTATATAATTCCGGTCTTCCTCCGGCAGCAGCAAAGTGTAGCCCCCTGCCCGCCCCCGGGGAATAATCGATATTTTATGCAATTTGTCCGTATGGGGCAGGAAATAGGAAACCAAAGCGTGGCCGGCCTCATGATAGGCCACCAGCTTCTTTTCCTTCTCGGATATAACCCGGGTCTTCTTTTCCGGACCGGCGATTACTCTTTCAATGGATTCCTCCAATTCTTCCATGCCTACCTTGGCTTTGTCACGGCGTGCCGCCAGCAACGCGGCTTCATTCACCAAATTAGCCAGATCAGCGCCGGTAAAACCGGGAGTACGTTTGGCCAGAATTTCCAAATTTACGTTTTCATCCAAGGGTTTGTCCTTGACATGAACTTTAAGTATGGCTTCCCGACCTTTGACATCGGGACGATCAATCAGGATATGACGGTCAAACCGGCCCGGCCGCAACAAAGCCGGATCAAGAATATCAGGACGGTTGGTGGAAGCCATCACAATGATGCCCTCATTGGTGCTGAACCCGTCCATTTCCACCAGCAACTGGTTCAAGGTCTGCTCGCGTTCATCATGGCCGCCGCCCAGACCGGCGCCGCGCTGGCGTCCGACCGCGTCGATTTCATCGATAAATACGATACACGGCGCATTCTTCTTGGCCTGTTCAAATAAATCGCGTACCCGGGCCGCGCCTACGCCGACAAACATCTCCACGAAATCAGAGCCGCTGATGGAGAAGAAAGGAACCCCGGCTTCCCCAGCCACCGCTTTGGCCATCAAAGTTTTACCGGTTCCGGGAGCTCCGTACAACAGCACTCCGCGGGGTATTTTGGCTCCGATTTTAATAAATTTCTCCGGATTTTTCAGGAATTCTACTATTTCCGTCATTTCTTCCTTGGCTTCATCTGCGCCGGCTACGTCGGAAAAGTTGGTTTTGACCTGCTCCCCGCTCATCATCTTCGCCTTACTGCGGCCAAATTGCATAACTTTGCCGCCGCCTCCCTGGGTCTGATTCATGATAAACATCAGGAAGATAATCAGGATCACAATGGGGAAAAGAGTGCTCAACAACGTAGTCCACCAGGGAGCCGGTGCTACCGGCTGGGGATCAACCTGCACCCCCTTATCCAGCATGATGGTGTCGATATTGCTTTCCTTGGTGGCTACCGTCGATACTTTGTCGCCATTTTTTAAAGTTGCGGTAATCTTATAAACCAGTTCGTTAACTTCAATGTCGGCGCTTTTGACCGATCCGGCCATCACTTGGGTGTAGAATTGGGAATAGGTCAAGGTCTTGACTTCCTCCGGGTCGTTGTTAGTCATTCTAATCGCAAATAGCGCCAATAGAACGATCAAAGTATATATGGCGATGTTTTTCAGAGCCCTGTCCAATTAATTACCTCCCCGGTCTGCTTAAAATAATTGCTTCATTTGTAGTAGTCCGGCTAAATCCTCACTATAGGAGACTTTGACCGGCGTTGTCGTCGGTTTCCGTAATTGAGAAATATTTCTGAGTCAGAACATTTTAACATATGGCTATCTGCTTTTCAAATAATGGGCCTTTTTAACCGCCATTCTTCCTTATCCGCAGAATATGTCTGCTATGCTCATCAACGGCGGCCCCTTTACACACGCATAGCCCCAGCAAAGCATAAATCTCGCCATTTTGCGATGCCAGCACCGCCACCCGGTTTCTTTGCCGGTAAGGAACCCGACGCTCATTCAAATACTTTTTCAGCTTTTTATGACCGGCAAAACCGACGGGTTGAACCACATCCCCGTCCCGGCGGGAACGCAGCACCAGGGGCAGGGTCATCTTGTCGTAATCAAGATAGACATCGTCCGGTACGGGATTAAAATTTTTATAATCACCAACTGTGAAACTATATTCGGCGCCGTCCGGCAGCGTTGCCTGTCCGGGAACGCTGATTGCAAGAGCAAAAGGCTCCTGGTTTTGCCAGTTGCTCGTAAATATCATTCTATCATAAGACTTATTGATCATGACGCCCTTTTTCAGCCGTAACATTTTAGCCGAACCCGGTTTTTCAATTAAATCCAGCACTTTCTCCACATCCCGGGCTTCCCAACCGGTGGGCCCACCCACGCTGGCCAGAGCCGTCATGGTCAGACGGCGGCGAACTGCCAACGGCAGCGCCTTAAAAACAGTCAGATCGATTTCCAGTTCCTGCTCATCCTGAGTGCAGATCAGTCGCTGCCAATCACCCTGCAGGGCTTCCTGCATAAATTCATTTTCAACCCTGACGATTTCTGCCAGGCGGCTTAAATTTTCAATAATTTGCGGGTTATAGTCCCGGGCCAGCAGCGGGATCAATTGATGCCTGATGCGGTTGCGCAGGAAAGATTGATCCCAATTGCTTTGATCGACACAGTAAGGTATATGATGCTGGTCCAAATAGTTCAGTAAACTCTGTTTATTTTGCTGCAGCAGCGGGCGGACCACCGAGCCGTTGCGGGGCAGTATCCCCCGGAGACCCTGGATGCCGGTTCCCCGCAATAAATGCAATAATACCGTTTCGGCTTGATCGTCCTGGTGATGAGCGGTAGCAATGGTATCAGCCTCCAACTCCCGCAACAATTCGTTGAAAAAACCATAACGGATTTGGCGGGCGGTATCCTCCAGGGAGGTTCCACTTCCGGCGGCTAATTCGCGGACGGCAAATGATTTGGTATAGCAGGGGATCTGCAGCCGCCGGCATTTCTCCTCCACAAATTGCTGCTCCGACCCGGCTTGGGGCCGTAAGCCGTGATTAACATGGGCAGCCACAACGGTAAAGCCTGCTTCCAGGCTTAATTCCCGTAAAATATACAAGAGGGCCATTGAGTCCGGCCCCCCTGACACCGCTGCGATAATTTTATCACCGGGTTTGACCAATCCATGGGCATCAATATATGCCCTGACTGCTCGAATCATAGTTCTTCCTCGCTTCCGGACAGTTATTTATATCCTAACCCAGTTACAGTAATTGTCAAGCCGCCACAAATCGGGCCCATATCAGCAATATGGGCCCGGTCCGCTGGGGAATCCAACAAAGGGACGTTCTTTTTGTTTGATTTTTTTGCCGGAGAATCATCATTGGTTCGTTGAATGTACAAACAAACCGTGGCCAGTACTCTGTTAACCCTAAGTCCGCATATTATTTGTCGAGGGAAATTTCTGCAGGGCAAGGGGTCGTCAATCGCAATACTGGACGTATTGCGATTGACGACAACGCAGCCATGCAGAAATTTAACCGACAA
>DATMYB010000482.1:0-10008 GCA_035561215.1 Syntrophomonas sp.
AGGATCTCCTACTACCCTTAACCATTGGTTTAGCCACCAAAAGCAGATTTCGTTTTAGGAGGTAATCTTTTGCGGGATGAGGAGAAGAGCAAAGAGCAACTTATAAATGAACCGCTAGTATTGCGGCAGGGAATTACTGAACTGGAAGCTTCCCGCCGGTATGACTGGGGTCAATTTCATAAACAATTAACAGCAGCCGGTAAAACATGGAATTATAAAATCTCTGATCTGTTAGACATTCCCCTTCTGCAACAGATGTTTGCCTCCTTTTTTAACCTTACCGGGATAATGCATGCCGTTCTCGATGCCGATAACAATATTCTGAGCAGCATTGGCTGGCAGGATATCTGCACTAAATTTCACCGCAGCTGTCCCCGGACCGAATGCCGTTGCCGGCAGAGCGACAGCTACATAGCCAGTCATTTGCATGATGGACCGTATACTGGTTACAAATGTTTAAATGGACTGATAGATTACGCAACCCCCATCGTAGTGGAAGGGAAACATCTTGGCACCATTTTTATGGGCCAGTTGCTGCACGAACCACCCGATGAGGATTTTTTCCGGTGGCAGGCCCGTGAATTCGGTTTCGACGAAACAGCGTATATTGAAGCGCTTCGCAAAGTAAATATTGTTCCGGAAGACCAGGTAAAATCGATCATAGAATTCTATGCAAAGCTGGGACAGGTTTTGGCGTCCACCGGCCTTAAAAGACTGCGTCAGATAGAGATGGCGGAAAAGAAATTCTCTACGGCGTTTCAATGCAATCCCGATCCTATAACCATTACCTCTTTAAAAGACGGATACTATGTTGAAGTAAATGACGCCTGGGTAAAAGCTACCGGTTATGAACGGAATGAAGGCATCGGACGTTCTGCAGTGGAGATGGGGATCTGGGTAACTTCTGAAGAACGCGAGACCATGTTGAAACATTTCCGGGAACATGGCTATATTCGAGATTTTGAGGCCAAATTCCGGACAAAGTGGGGAGAAATAGGCATTTTCCTGGTTTCCGCCGAGATTATCGATATCGACGGGACCGAGCATTTACTCTGCGTGCACAAGGAGGTTACCAAAAGCAAACGGGCTGAAGAAGCGCTGCGTTTGTCTGAAGAAAAATTCTCCAAAGCCTTTAATGCCAGCCCTACCTGCATATCCATATCATCCCTGGAAGAAGGGCGGTACCTGGCCGTAAACGATAGCTTCTGCCGCATCGTCGGTTACAGTAAAGAAGAAATAGCGGGCAGAACTGCGCTGGAGTCGGGTTTCTGGTTCGACCCGGCTGATCGGCTGAAGGTAAAGGAGAGAATCTTCAAGAGGGAGCCGGTGCGCGATCTGGAAATCAGCTTTCGGAGAAAATTGGGAGAACTGCGCCGGGGGTTATTTTCAGCCGAGGGGATTGATATTGACGGTCAAGCCTGCCTGCTCAGTATTATCACAGATATAACGGAACGCAAACGGGATGAAGAGAAGATAAGATATCTGAGTTTTCATGATAAATTGACCGGTCTATATAACCGGGCTTTCTTTGAGGAGGCGCTAAAGCGTATTGATAAGGAACGCCAGCTGCCGATAAGCGTTATCATGGGGGATGTAAATGGTCTGAAGCTGGTTAATGACGCCCTGGGACATTTAGAAGGTGATGCGCTATTAAAAGCGGTAACCGCTATCCTGAAAAGCTCATGCCGTGAAGAAGATATCATAGCTCGTTGGGGCGGCGATGAGTTCATCATACTCCTGCCGGCTTGTTCTTATCAGGATGCCTTAAGAATCCTGGAGAGAATAAAGGAAAACTGCAAACTGGGTTATATATTTCCTATAGAAACAAGCATATCTCTGGGACTGGCGACCAAACAATATATCGACCAGGATATTGAGTACATCATAAAAGAAGCCGAGGATAAAATGTACCGCCATAAATTGCTGGAGGACAAAAGCACTCGAAGTTCTTTTATTACCTCGCTGCAAAAGGCTCTATGGACAAGGGACAATGAGACTGAAGAGCACTGCCAGCGCATGCAGGAGATGGCGCTCAAGATCGGAAAGTCGGTCGGACTTCCAGACAGTGAGTTGGATAATTTGAAACTCCTGGCCACCCTGCACGATATAGGCAAGATAGCCATACCGAACAGCATCCTGGGCAAAGAAGAAAAGCTCACCAGCGAAGAATGGGAAACGGTAAAGAAACACGCCGAGATAGGCTATCGCATTGCTCTCAGCTCGCCGGATATGGCCCCTATTGCCGAGGCCATCTTGCATCACCATGAACGCTGGGATGGCCAGGGCTATCCCCTGGGGTTAAAAGGCGAGAAAATACCCTTTATATCAAGAATTATTGCCATTGCCGATACCTGTGACGTCATGTTCAACGGACGCTCCTATCAGAAGGGCGTAGGAATAGAAGAAATTAAGGCCGAACTCCTGAGATGCGCAGGGAGTCAATTTGATCCCGGCCTGATTAAAACAGCCCTAGAGATGTTGGATGACAAATACCGGGTGTCGGCTATGCCGATTAACTTCATATGTTAAAATTTACTACCTAACCAGGACCTTTATTTACTATATAATCAATTTGCGGTCGTATTAATATTCAAGCAATAAATAAGAGCTAAACAGCAGAACGTAATGCCTCTTATTGTGAATATATTCACGCAGCTTCTGCCAACGGGTTGTCGGGGGGTAAAAAATATGGAAAACCTTATAGAAATCATAGGAATCAACGAAGAAAACTGTACCAATTGCCATCAGTGCATCGCTGTATGCCCGGTAAAAATATGCAGTAACGGCAGCGGTGAGGTCATAAAGTTCAACAACGATTTATGTATAGGATGCGGCCGCTGCATCGAGGCCTGCATTAAAAGCCACGGAGGAATCATAGAAAAGAGCGCCCGTTTTGCCATTGATGATGTTAAAGACTTTGATGCGGCTTTGTCTGATGACCATGAAATTGTGGCGCTGGTCGCGCCTTCGGCAGCCGGTAACTTTCCTATTAAAAAATTGATTGCGGCCTTAAAGCGCTTGGGGATCAAGAAAGTATATGACGTATCATTGGGGGCGGAAATTACTATAGCCTGTTATCATGAGGCCATTATTAAGCAAAGGGCCAAGACCCCCTTGATAGCTACACCATGCCCGGCCGTGGTCAGTTATATCGAATTGAATCATCCCCGGTTAATGGAATACCTGGCTCCCATCGGCAGCCCGGTTTACAACCTGGCGGTTTACGTTTGCTCTTTGCATCCCGATGCCGAGCTGGCGTTCATTTCGCCATGTCTGGCCAAGCGAAGAGAGTTCCGGGACAGCGGAATGGTAAAATATAATGTTACTTTCCAGTCTATCCACAGAATGCTGCGGCAAAACCATATCAATATAGACGAAATGCCGGACGGGGAGTTTGACAATATCGTTGCGGCAGGAATATCAGCTAATTTTTCTACTCCGGGGGGCCTGAAAGAGTCATATTTATATCACTACCCCGACACCCCGGCAAGTTCTATCGCCAGGGTGGAAGGACCGCTCGTTTTTGACAGATACCTGCGCAAACTGGAACGTTCCATTGAAAAGGGCCATAAGCCCCTGCCTCTTATGGTGGATATCCTGGCCTGTGAAAAGGGATGTAATATGGGAGTTGGATGTATTAGGAAATACATCGACGAAGTGGAATATGAGGTTGCTATTAGAGCGGAGCAGGGAATAGAAAACGACAAGCAGTCTCAGCAGCTGGCAACGTTTTTGGCGGAGCTTTTGCGTAAATACAGCTTTGAATACAGCAAGTACCGTGATTTATCAGTCCTAAACCAGCTTAGTATCCCGACCGAAAGCGAATTGCAGGCTATTTATACTGATATGCACAAGGTGGAAGAAAAGGACTTCAGGAATTGTGCGGCTTGCGGTTATAACTCATGTTACCATATGGCGGTAGCCGTTTTTAACAAGTTAAATAAGGTTGAAAACTGCCATCTATACCAGGAAAAGCAACTGCGGATAGAACAACAGGCCCTGATGAATATACACGAGGAACTGGCCAATGTCTTTGATACCATGTCCGACGGGGTTATCGTTGTAAACATGGAGGGAAGGGTTTCCCAGGCCAATCCGGCGGCTAAAAATATCATCGGTTATTCCGATGAAGCACTGATCGGGGTCTATGTTGTCGATTTGTTCAGCGGCCAAGCGCCTAAAACCCTGAATTTGCTGCAGACCGGGGAATCGTTTAACGATCGGGAGATTTTTCTGGATGGGATGCGGGGCAAGATTCATGCGGCCGCGTCGGGAATACCCGTTTTTAACGAAAAGAAGCAGGTCGTCGGGGCGGCTATCATTTTAAGGCCGATAGCTCAGGTCCAGCGCCTGGTTAATAAATTTACCGGAGCTCAGGCCAGTTTTACCTTTGATTCAATCATCGGGGAAGATAAACAGTTAAAAAGATCCATTAAGATGGCTATGAAGGCAGGGGCCAATGACGCTACGGTCCTTTTACAGGCCGAAAGCGGAACCGGTAAGGAGATGTTTGCCCAGGCTATTCACAATTTCAGTAAGCGGAGTGACGGACCCTTTGTGGCCATCAATTGTGCCGCTCTCCCCAGAGAGTTGGTAGGCAGTGAGCTGTTCGGATATGTAGAAGGAGCTTTTACGGGGGCCAGACGCGGAGGGAGACCCGGTAAGTTCGAACTGGCCAATAAAGGAACCCTTTTCTTAGACGAAATAGGAGATATGCCCCTGGAGCAGCAGGCCATTTTATTGCGGGCTTTGCAGGAGAAGGCTATTTTGAGGGTGGGGGGCGAAAGCCCCATCCAGGTTGATGTAAGAATCATTGCCGCCACCAACCAGGACCTGCCCGGCCTGATAGAACAAAAAAGATTCAGGGCGGATCTTTACTATCGGCTTAATGTGGTTCAGATTAAGATTCCGCCTTTGAAGGAAAGGCGCAAGGATATCAATCTGCTGTTTGACTATTTTCTAAAGGAAATGTCAACCCGTTTAAACCGGCATCTGACTGGCGTTGACCCGGTGGTATTGAATTACCTGGAATCCTATGATTGGCCGGGAAATATCCGGGAACTGCAGAACGTGGTGGAAAGAATTCTTCTGGTTAGCGAAGATGGTTTTATCACCAAGGAACATCTTCCCCGGGAAATTATTAAAACAGCCAGGGAAGCAAGCGGAGACGAACCTCAATCCCATGATCCATGGTTGTCAAACCGGGATATGCGTAAAAAATATGCCCTGGAACAGGAGCGGGAACAGATCCTTAAAGCGCTGGATGATCAAGGAGGGAATATCAGCAAGGCGGCTGCCTCCCTGGGCATATCACGCAGCACCTTATATAGGAAGATGAAGGGCTATTATATTACTAACTAGTTCCCCCTGAAAAAGTCAATTAGTGGCATGCGGTATGCATAAATATACCGTGACGCCGACGATATTTCGGCTAATGCCGATGGATCGAAAGAGGAAGTCTTGAGCATCGGCCTCCCTACACTACGCATGGGCAATACCAGCTGCTCATCTCGCAGTTCCAGGGGTACAACGCCTATTCACATCCATGCGACGCCGACGATGTTTCGGCTAGTGCCGATGGATCGAAAGGCAGAACCTTGAGCATCGGCTTCAAAGGCGTTTCTCGCGGCGTCCATGCCGCTCGCCCCCTTATACTTCTTCGATTTCGCAGGGTATTGCCCCATGCTCCGCTAACGTCCGCTTGTATATTTATACATACAGCTATGCTGGGTAGGAGTTTTTCAGGGGGACCTAACTAGACAGTTGTTCCAAAAGTGTCGCACCGGTGTCTGATGTCTGCGACACTTTTGGAACATTGTATCACCTGCTGAAGATTTGGCATAGATATTTTGAAACGCCCCTAAATAGGGGCGTTTCTTTATTAATCATTCGGCTCTGCAACAAGTTGGCATGTTAATTGCATTTGATTCAATGTAGATAGGAGGGTTTGCATGAACGCAGTGGCCAGAACCTTTGTCTCCGAAAATGAGGCAAATCTTAGTCCAGTTCCTGTTGCCCCCAGACAAGTTTACCAACTGGGATTGGATATCAACCGTTTAACTGAGAAAATGTACCATTTGTTGAAAGCTAATGGATCTGGCATAAGCAGCAGGAACGACAAGTGGTTAATCTATAGTCGAAAGGAGGCGGAACTAATAAAAGAAAAATGCACTTACTTCCATAATTGCGAGTTGTATTACTATTATCTGTCTGGAGGTTTAATGGCCGTAAATTATGAAGAGCCGTTAGACAGTTCCGCGTTAAAAAGCAATATAGACTGGCTGTTGTTTAAACTACACCGCAATGTGGAAATTTGTGAAAGCTATGAAAAGGACGGAAATAAATTAAAAAGCTCTGAGATCTATAAGTTTATTAATACCATCAGGAACGATATCGGTAATTTTTACAAAAGCGCAGCGGCGCTTTATCCCCAGGGAGCTATCTATCAGGCGTTCATCACCCTGAATAAGCTGACGGTTCAGACGAATTGCAAGATGTTTAACAGCCTGCAATTGTTAAGAAAGGAAGATGCCGTAAAGGTGCAAGTTGAGGGCATAAGCGATTTTGTTGAAACATGCTTGCACAATATTAAAATGAAGGGATCGGCCAAACTGAAAATTGTTTAGATTTAATGGAGGTGCATTAACATGAATAACACAAGAACATGGGAAGAATATTATCTGCAGTATATGGATGGTAATGCGAAACTGGAAATCGGGCCCGTATCGGTTGAAGAGCTAAACCAGATGTGGATTGATATGAGAGAAAACGCCAACAACCGCAAGGAGAACTTGGATTGGGTGCCGGCCTTTTCAGGAGATAATAGTCCTGAGCCCCTGGTGATGTCCATCGAAAAACTGAATGAAATCTACGTCAGAATGTATATTGGAATAGAGAACGCAGAAATTAAGGATTTCCCCATTTACCGGACATTACCGGCGGCTTAAAATAAGCTCGCGATAGGTGAGAAGTAAATCCTTGCGCCAAGTCATAATCGGCTCATTTTGAGTCTTATGCAAAACCCCCCATTCTTTCGCCTCGAGTTTTACTTGAGGTGAAAGTCTTTTTTTTTCTTAAAATATTGGTGGGTTTATATGGGTATGCATGGTATTGTTTTTATATCAGGCCGCAATTAACGTTTTCTACCAGAACTGGCTTTCAGGGGGCTTTTCATTAAACCGTGGCGAAATGGCGTGCCACTGCCAGATGGTTGTTTTTCCGACAGCCTATATGATCATAGGCCGGGTGGATTTGTTGAATCAATGTGCCCCTATTGGCGGCATCCGGATCTAATCAAATGAAGGAGTTGAGCGTTATGAAACCGGCAGAGAACAAAGCACCGGTCTGGCTGTACGATGAATTCAAACACGCCGGTGTAGACTATGCCAATACGGCTGTAGCCAGGGATTACGACGAACACCACCAGAGGTTCAGAGATTACGAAAAGGATGCGGCCCTGGTACTGGAGCGCCTGGGAATAGGCCCGCAGCACGAAGTGATTGATTTCGGCTGCGGCACCGGTGCCTTTGTAGTCCCCGCGGCCCGGGCATGCAAGAAGATATACGCCATAGATATTTCGCCGTCTATGCTGGACCTCTGCGAACGGAAGGTGAAGGCGGCAGGGCTGGATAATGTAGAACTCCGTTGCGCCGGGTTCCTTACCTATCATCATAACGAGGCGCCGGTTGATGGCATTGTCTCAACCGCTGCTTTTCATCACCTCCCGGATTTCTGGAAAGTGGTGGCTTTGCAGCGCATGCACGAAATGCTCAAGCCCGGAGGCAGGCTTTACCTTTTTGATGTAGTGTTCACCTTCCCGGTGGACACCTACCAGGAGGCCCTGGATGGATGGGTGGACAGCATGACTCAAAAGGGGAGCCAGGCTATGGCGGAAGAAACGGTGATCCATATTCGCGACGAGTTCAGCACGTTTGATTGGATTCTTGAGGAGATACTGGTTAGGACCGGGTTTGTCATCGAACAAAAATACTCTGATTTTCCCGGATGCCTGGCCTATGTGTGCATAAGATAAACATGATATCAGCGAGGGCGGCCGGGAATAAACTGAAAACAGCCGGATCTCAGCAGGTAGATTGCCTGGACCAATAGCGGAACCTGGGCGCCGCTGACAGCTGAGGCGGAATACTGCCTTCCCCCGCAGTTGGACCGGCCATATAGAGATTTACAAAAGATTCAGCCTTGCTTATTATGGAAATAATCAGGCCCTGGCAAAGAATGTCAGACGGGTGAAAGCGGGGATAACAGCGTGGAGACCGCATGGTCTGTAATATGATCGCCCTGGCGTTGTTGGGCTTCTAACCGGGACCGGCCGGGCTGAGTTAATAGGGAAAGGGGATAAAAGCCGTGTCAGTTGAAAATTTGGTCATTAAAGAAAAAGCCGATGGTATCGCCTGGATTACCATGAACCGCCCCGAAGCGCTAAATGCGCTGACTCCTGACATGATGAACGGGGTTAAGGACGCTGTCCTCGAATTCGACCAGGATCCCGAAGTAGGGGTGATAGTGATTACCGGAACGGGCCGAGCCTGGTGCACCGGTCTGGATCTGAAATCCCTGGGCGAAATCCAGTTCCAAAACGGAGCGGTGGGACCGGAAATCGACGCCCTGGGGCGTTCCTATATTGACGCCATTCAATCAGCTTCCAAAGTGGTCATTGCCATGGTCAACGGCTGGGTCTTTACCGGAGGCTTGGAGCTTTTGCTCAGTGTGGATATTATTGTGGCCTCGGAAGATGCGGAGTTTGGAGACACTCACTGCAAGTACGGCATCCGTCCCAGCTGGGGCTTGAGCCAGCGTCTGCCCAGGATAATAGGCATAAACCGGGCCAAGTATCATACTTTTACGGCCAGGAATATTACCGCCCAGCAAGCCAGGGAATACGGCCTGGTCAGCGCCGTGGTGCCCCGGGATAAATTGAAAGAGGAAGTGGAATCTATTTGCCGGGCTATTCTCAAAAACAGCCGGGAGACAGTTGCCGCCTGCAAGTATATGTACAACCATGGCTGGCAGACCACCCTGGGTGAGGGATTGGAAGAGGTGGAATACAAGACGACTTTTGCTATCCATGATACCAATACCCGTTTAGCGGGCTTTATTAAATAAAAGCATTTAAAGGGTTGGATTATGCATAGAAAGAACGTAAATCGGCTTATACTGGCCCTTATGGTCATTGGTACAGTATTCGCCGGACAATACCTGCACCTGGAAAAAAGATGGATCATGCTGCTGGGGGCAGTTGCCTTATTGGCCTGGATTGCCTTTCTTTCCGTACTCCTCACGGGCAAAGGGGGACCCCGGAAATCCAGGAGGATGCCCCCCTGGAAGAAATGATGGGGCTTTCACGGCCTGAAAAAAATAATTAATTGGTTGACCGGTAGGACGGTCTTGCTCTGGTAAAGGACTGGGGATTAATAAGAAAGGGTGGACATATGAAGCACCAAAACATTTATAAGGCTTCAAGCAGTGGTTATACGGAAGCACTTGAGGGTATTTTTCGCAAGACGCTGGTATTCGGCGAGAACTCTCTACTTACCGAGTTTATTTTAAAAAAAGGAAAAATACTTCCCCGCCACCGGCATCCCCAGGAGCAGGTCGGCTACCTGGTTGCGGGGCATATCATTCTACATATCGGTGATGAACCATACGATATTTGGCCCGGCGACAGCTGGGCCATCCTGGGCGATGTGGAGCACTCGGCCGACATCCTGGAGGATTCGGTTGCGATTGAAATATTTTCGCCGGTACGGGAGGATTATTTGCCTTAAAGGTTTGGGTCATAATGCTACAACATATCCTTGAGCAGGATTCGCGACGGTTTAATAGAAGGTCTATTCTAGAGGTGATTGAATGCGCCCCTTCTTGAAGTGGCCCGGGAATAAATACAGAATAATTGAAGCAATAAAAGGGCGTCTGCCGGTGGGAAAAAGACTGGTAGAGCCTTTTGTCGGTTCCGGGGCGGTTTTCCTCAATACCGATTATGAGCGGTAT
>DATMYB010000483.1:0-3583 GCA_035561215.1 Syntrophomonas sp.
GATAATATGTTCACAGGTGATAAGTCGTATGAGAGGAGGTCATAGCTTATGGAAGGTTTGTTCGTTGCATTGGCGATTGCAATCACTTTCATCAGCGGTACGCTAAGTACTCTCTATGTTTTTAAAAGAGTATGGCTGGACGTGTAATATAGCGATTAACCTCTGAGGTTCGGATATTGCCGTCTTAAGACGGAGAAAGGAGCGCTTATATGACTGAATTGCAAAGGTTGTTTCTCATATACAGCGGTATGTATCTGGTGGCCTTGTGCGCGTTATATCTAGCATTCCATGTAGCGCTGATAATACTGGAGCGGGAAGCTCGCATCAAGCATGCCAAATGCAAAGTGATGATGGCCAATAAACGTGCGCAGGAACAGGTAAGATGGAAAAAAGCCTACGAACTGTATTATAAAAAGCATCAAGTTGAAGCCCCTCAGATGTTGGAATCTGCAGGATAAAAAAGATTTAGCCGGAACTCAAAGTTCCGGCTTTTTATTGTCCTATTTTTAATTATTGACCGTTCCCTGACAGACTGACTGCTAACTAATTATGCCGTGGAATACCTCAACGAGGAACAGGATATAAAATAACCCGCCAATCAACAGCATGGGCGCACTGATGTGTTTTCTCGTCCGCAATTCGATGAAAAGCAGCAAGGCAGAGGCTATAGCCAAGCAGGCAGACATCAGCGCCGACCTGGTCAGTTGCCAATTGGTAAGAAAGATGCCCAGAGCGGGAATCAGAGAACTTTGAAATACCATAGCGCCGGTGATGTTGCCCAAAGCCAGAGTATCTTTGCCCCGGGATATCCAGATGACGCTGTTGAACTTCTCCGGCAATTCGGTAGCGATAGGCGTAATAATTATGGAGAGTATAAACGCATGCACCCCGAAGGTGGCGGAAACAGCGGTAATTGAATTAACGAACAAATTAGCTCCGTATACGATCAGGACCAAAGCGATAACCACCTGCAAAATCACCCGGTGTACCGGCGGATTGTCATGTTTGCGGGCAAAATAGCAGTTGGGCATCTCCCCTTCGTCGCTTATGTCCCGTTCTTGGGTCAGCATCTGATGCACATACCAGATATAGGAAAAGACCAGCATCACCGCGATAATATACTGATAAGTACGCATCTGCGGTGGTATTAAACCGGTCAGCACAGCTATTCCGAATACAATAATGAAAAAACCCAGATCCCTGCTCATGGTCGAGTAATCGCCCACTACTTTTATTCCTGATTTGCGTTTCTTTCTGAAAATCACTACCGCCATACCAGTTACAAACATGGCCAGAGTGGAAAGCATCAGCGGAGCGCCTAAAATGGCGCCGATGCCAATGTCGTGGCCGCCGGTGTCCCGGTTGAAAAGCAAAGCGATAATCGGTATGATCGTTTCGGGCAGAGCGGTTCCGACTGCCGCCAGCACACTGCCGACGGCGCCTTCGGAGAGATTAAATATTTTTCCCAGCCACTCCACTCCGTTAACAAATAACTCGGCGGCTAACAGAATGATTCCCAAACTCACAAGTAATATTGCTATCTCACCCATGTACTTTCTCCTTTGCAGCTATTGGATCGGTATGCTTGAGGAACGGCGCTGGTCAAAAACGGTTATGTTTTTGTATCCCGCTTTGATGGCCGCCTCCCGGGCTTCCGCAAGTCCTGCGCCCATCTGATCCGGGTGATGGGCGTCGGACCCCAGCGTAATCGGGATATTCATTTCATAAAGTATACTCAGCAGTTCGTCGGCAGGATATATTTCTCCCACCGGCTTCCTCAGGCCGGCGCTGTTTATTTCCACCGTCATGCCGGCTTGCTTTATTTTTGCAAAAACCGGTCGAAAATAATCCGCGGCTTTTCGCTGGCGGGGACGATGGCCCCATATTTTAACCAGGTCGATATGCCCGGCGATGTCAAACAACCTGCTGTCAGCCATCTGCATCAATATTTGCGCATACCGCCCGTAGATCGCATCGATATCCCGATTGCCAAACAGCTCTTTATAATCGGGATGGTCGAAAGCCCAACCGTCGATAAAATGTACCGAGCCTATCGTATAATCATAATCAACCTGGGAGATCATGTGGGCCAGTTCCGCTTCCTTGCCGGGAATATAATCTATTTCTATGCCCAAACGCAGTTTAATATCCTGACGGTAATCTCCTTGCACCTGCTGAAACACGGCCGGATCCAATCCGGCCATGAATTCATCGTGCTCGCTGAAGCCCATCTCTACGATGCCTATGTTGCAAGCTTTTTCCACAAAGGCGCTCAGCCATTCCCGATCGCCTTTATATTCACCATGGGCCAGGGCGTGAACATGGTAATCAACCAACATCATGCATGCCTTCCGCCTGTATTATCATTGTTACATTTTAAACTTTACCCCGGCCAATAATCAAGGGGTTTAGAATATTTGAATGCCGGTCAAATAAATCCCAAGCAAAAACCCGCGCCTGCAGCGGTAAAGTTAAAAATCAACTGCAAAACCCTCCGGCGGCGCGGGTATCCATTTAGAGTGATTAGTACTCTGTCAACCTTTAAGTCCGCATATTATTTGTCGAGGGAAATTTCTGCAGGGCAAGGGGTCGTCAATCGCAATACTGGACGTATTGCGATTGACGACAACGTAGCCATGCAGAGATTTAACCGACAAGGAAATGTGGAATTAGGGTTGACAGCGTACCTTGGTAAGGGCGATGCTCAAGACGTAGCACGAAAGCGCTGCAGCATTGGCAATGTCCAGATTGATGGTCACAGTCAATAATCAGACGTAGCAGGAAAGGCCTCCGTCTATCATCAGGAAATTCCCGGTTATCCAGGAGGAATCCGGTGAGGCGAAGAAAACAATGGCACCGTTCATGTCCTGGGGATATCCTACCCGTTTCATCGGAAAAAGGCGGTTGAGTTTGTCCATTTTCCCGGCTGCTTCCAGACGATCCATTTCCTCCTGCATCATGGGCGTCACAATGTGAGACGGGCATAGGCAGTTGACTCTGATATCAGGTCCCAACTCAGCCGCCATGGCCCGGGTTAGATTTACCACGCCGCCTTTCATGGCACAATAGGCGGTGGATTGGGCGCTGCCCAGAACCCCCAGAATAGAGGAGATATTAATGATGCTGCCGCCTCCGTCCTCTTTCAACAACGGCGTCAAGGCCTGGGTCACAGCGTAAACACTGCGCAGATCAACCCGGTAGAGTTCATCCAATTCTTCCATGGTTACTTTCATAAAGGGTTTGCGCATGGAGGAACCGGCGTTGTTGACCAGTATATCAGCTCTTCCCCACCTTGCTTGCAGCATTTGCACCGCTTTGCCGATCTGTTCCGCATCCGTCAGATCGGTGGGACAAGCCAGCGCTTCACCGCCTGCTTTTTCAATAAGCGCTACAGTTTCGTTCAGCGGTTCGGGACGCCGCCCCAAAACCATGACTTTAGCTCCTTCTTCTGCCAGCGCAGTCGCTGCGCCCTGGCCAATACCGGTTCCTCCTCCGGTTATAATTGCAACTTTACCCGCAAGTTTCATTTGTTAAACCTCCTGTTAAAATCTTTTTGTCTGTCAGATTAGTGGTCCTTCAATAC
>DATMYB010000484.1:0-5942 GCA_035561215.1 Syntrophomonas sp.
ATATTATGTATGGACGCTGCAGGACAGCAATTATTTTTATGAAAAATATAAACGCAATTTTAGAATCAGCTCCTTTTTTGTAGGGGACCTCAATCGAGATGCCATCAATAAGGGAGATGCCGATTTTACTCCCATTTTTACCTCCAGAATACCGGAGATGATCGAGCGTAATTATCTGCCGGTTGATATTGCTCTGATTCAAGTATCTCTGCCGGACGAACACGGGTATTTTAATCTGGGCGTAAGCGTTGACGTAGCCAAAACTGCGGTGGAAAATGCCGGCATAATTATTGCGCAGGTAAATTCGTATATGCCTAAAGTACATGGCGATGGCTTCATCCATATAAATGACATTGATTTTATCGTTCCCTTCGATGAACCGCTGCCGGAGTATGATACTCGGGAAGAAAGTGAGGTGGTATCCCAAATCGGCCGCTATGTTGCCAGTTTGGTACAAGATGGGGATACGATTCAGATCGGTTACGGCAACGTACCTTTTTCCCTCCCGCCTGCTTTCAGCGATAAAAACCATCTGGGAGTGCACTCGGAATTCCTGACCGACGGGATCATCGACTTGATGAAAAAAGGCGTTATCGACAATAGCAGGAAGAGTATCAACAAAGGAAAAACCATTGGAACGTATTGTCTAGGTAAACGGGAAACATATGATTTTGTCAACAACAATCCGGCCATCGAGTTACGCAGGATAGACTATGTGGATAATCTGATGACGATCGCTCAACATGACAATATGACGGCTATAAATAGTGTTCTGCAAATCGATTTGACCGGGCAGGCTTCCACCGAATCCTTGGGGAATTATTTTTACAGCGGTATAAGCGGTTTTGCCAATTTCATGAGAGCCACCCCCTTGGCAAAAAAAGGGAAAACCATTGTCGCTATGAAGTCCACGGCTCAAAACGGGAAGATTTCCAAAATCGTACCCAGCCTGCTGGAGGGCTCCGGGGTCAGTTTGCACCGGGCCGACGTCCAGTATGTGGTGACGGAATACGGGATTGCCTATCTGCAAGGCAAGAACTTGCGGGAGAGAACCATGGAACTGATCGCCATCGCCCATCCCGATTTTCGGGCTGAACTGATCGAAGAAGCAAAAACACGAAATTTGATTTACAAAGATCAAAAATTCATTCCGGGACCCCGGGGTAAATATATGGAAGAATACGAAACCCATAGGGAAACAAAAACCGGTCTGGAGCTGTTATTACGTCCCATTCGCATTAGCGACGAACCGCGGTTGAGGGATTTCTTTAATTCCATGTCGGACAAAAGCTTGTATCTAAGGTTCTTCAGCCCGCGGAAATTCGTTTCCCATGAAAACCTGCAGGAAATAATCAGCGTAGATAATGCCAAGGGGGTATCAATCCTAGCTATTGTCAAGCAGGAAGAAAATGAAAAGGTTATTGGCATGGGACAGTATTTTATAAACGAGGCCAACTATTCCGCCGAGGTTAGCTTCGCTACCAGTGATCAGTATCAAAACAATGGCATCGCTTCCATATTGCTTACCCACTTGACCTATTTAGCTCAGAAAAACGGCTTATTGGGCTTTACCGCCTCGGTGCTGGCGGAAAACCGCTCCATGATCAAGATACTTAAGAAAGTGGGGTTCACGCATAAAACCACGGAAGATGGCGTGGCGGAACTTGAGAAAGCATTTTAATGGCTGACCTGTCGTCGGGCAGGCGGGTGAGTCGGAAGATATGGTTACGGGCCAAGTACCGGGAATTGGTTCCGTGATCAGCTTTTACGCGGTTTGTCTTTTAAAAAGGGACAGAGAATGAGAGCGATAAAGCCCATCGCAGCAGCGAGGACGAAGCAATCGTCAATGGCGCTGGTGGCGGCCATGAGGGAAATTTTTTGGTTGATCAGCCCCAAATAAAGGGCGTTGACCGTTTCCGATGCCATGCCGTTGCTGGCGGCCAGCGTCTGCAGACTGTGCTGGGAGAGCAGGGTCTGAGTGCTGTCCAGATTTACTGATTGAGCCAGTTGCGCATAGTAAACCACTTTGCGGTTTTGCAAAACAGTAGTGAAAACAGCGATGCCAAAGGATCCCGCTACCTGGCGCAGCACATTGCTCATGGCCGATGCTCTGCCCACCAGATGGATTGGCACGGTATTCATACCCGCAGTGGAAGCCGGCATGTTTACCAGTCCCATGGCGGCCCCGCGAATGGCCAAAATAATCACCATGGTAGAGAGGGGCGTCAATAGGTTAAAGTCGTGCATTAAATACGTTGATAGAGTAAAAATCGCCAGGCCGAAAATAGATATGCTCCGAGCCCCGTATTTGTCAAAAATCTTTCCGGATATGGGCATCATAATACCGGCTATGATCGAGGCCGGAAGCGTTATAAGACCGGAATGCAGGGCCGAATAACCCATTACATTCTGGGTCAGAACCGGGATAAGATAAATAACGCCGAACATGCCGATGGAGATGAAAGAAGTAATGACCAGCGATAGCGTAAATATAGGGTTTTTAAATAGCCGCAGATCCATGATCGGTTCCGAATGGTTGAGTTCCACGTAAACAAAAGCGGACAAGACGATGAGAGACACGATGATCAGACCAACGATATAGGGAGAGGACCAGCCCTTGCTATGACCTTTGCTGAGGGCCAGCAACAGGCAGAAAAATCCGATCGAAGAAAAAATCATCCCCCATTTGTCAACGTCTTTCCCCTTTATAAGCTCCGATTCCTCCAGGTTTTTCATTGCCAGAAAAATGTTAAAAACGCCGATGGGCACATTGATATAGAAAATTGTTCTCCAGCTAACGTATTCTACCAGATAGCCGCCGATGGTGGGGCCAATGGCGGGAGCGGCCATGGCGGAGATCCCGAACACTCCCATTACCAGCCCGATTTTTTCCCGGGGTACCACTTTATAAATCAGGGCCATACCGATAGGGGACATCAGTCCGCCGCCCAATGCCTGAATGACGCGGAAGGCGACCAGGCTGTTGACGCTCCAGGCCAGTCCGCTTAAAGCTGAGCCGATGATAAAGATGACGAGGGCGGCTATAAAGGTGCGTCTATAGCCGAAGGTATCGCCCAGGTAGCCGGAGATGGGCATGATTATTCCCAAGGCCAGCATATACCCGGTCAAAACCCACTGAATCGAATCCTGGGAAGCGCCGAGGACGACCATCATTTTAGGAATCGCCACATTGACGACACTGCTGTTTAGGAAAGCTATAAAGCTGCCCAGAATGACTACGATAATAGGTCCCCAGTTTATCTTTTGGCCGTCGGTTGTTGCTGCATTTTCCATGATAAACGGCTCCCTGTTATTTGGTATGGATATTGACGGACGCCGACATGCCAGGCTTTAGGGTAGCGTTGCCGCTGTCAACCTTGATTTTGACAGGGATGCGCTGGGCCACCTTGGTAAAACTGCCGGAGGTTGTTTCGGAGGAGATCAGCGAAAAAGTCGATTGTGCCGTGGTGCCCACTTCGATTACCGTTCCGGTAAAGGTTCGGCCCGGAAAAGCGTCAATGGTTACATCCACCTTTTCTCCGGTTTGCACCCGGCCGATTTTTTTCTCCTCGATATTGGCAGTGATCCAGGTATGTTTTAAATTGGTCAGAGTCAGCAAAGTTTGAGAGGCGGAAACGTTTTCTCCTATCGATACCGGCAGGCGCAGTACATTTCCGTCCAATTCCGCGTAGATGCGGGTATTGTCTTCGGCTAATTTAGCGCTGTTATAGGCGGCCTGGGCCTGCTCTATCTGGGCCTGGTAAACAGCCGTGGCGGAATTATTCAAAGTATTTTGTGCCACCTGCGCGGCTTTCAGGCCGGCCAGACTTGCGTCCACGTTGGCGGCGGCTGCGTCATAATTGGACTGGGCCTTGCTGCAGGCAGAAACAACGGTATCCAGCGTTTCCCGGGAAATGGCGCCGGCATCATACAGTTCCTGATTTTTGTTCAATTGGCGTTTGGCGTCGTCCAATGCCACCTGTGCCGCTTGCAGACTGGCCCGGGAAGCGGACAAGCCGGCAGTGGCTTTATCGGCTGCGGCCACGGCAGACTGTACGTCATCCGGCAATTTCTGATAGTTGGCCTGGGCGATGTGCAGCGCCGCCTGGGCTTGTTCCAGGTTTAGTTTATATTGGATGTCGTCCAATTTGACCAGCAGTTGTCCTGCTTTTACATACTGGCCTTCATCTACATAAATTTTGCTGATTTTACCGGCCACCTTGGAACTGACGTCGGCCAGGTCGCCGGTTACTTTGGCGTTTTCGGTTTTGATTGCAGACCGCATTGAGATAGCCCACCAAATGCCAGCAATTGCTAATAGCAACACTGCCAGCAGTAAAATCACCATACCGGTCTTTTTCTTATTAGACATAATCCTCTCCACAAGCATATTCCTCCACAATGATTTACTGGTGTTGCGTCAATATTCCTTCGAAGATCACCGTCCAGAGCAAAGCAATATCCTTTTCCGCGTCGATTGATTCAGATCCACGCATCAAACTGGGCGAACAAACTCCCTTGATCAAGCTGATTACGAACCAGGCCAGGTACTGGGGATCTACGGCAATAAACGTCCCTTCCGCAATACCGCGCTGGATCAGATTGGTTAAATGGACTGTTTTCTGAAGGGCCATCTGACGGATTTGCTCCTGCCGTTCCGAGCGAATCGTACCGGATTCACACCTTTGGATATAGTTGAAAATCAGCGTATTGTATTCAAGAAAGAAACTGTATTGGAGCGGGATCAGTAATTTCAGCGCTTCCACCGCGTCCATATCCGCTTCCGTGATTCTTTTGAATTCATCCGATAAATACTCGAACCCGCTTTGGATGACCGTATGCAGAATATCTTCCTTACTGGCAAAGAATGAGTATACCGTGCTTTTGCCAAAGCCTGCGGTTCGGGCGATATCTTCCACGGTCACGGTTTCGTAGGAATGCTGATTGAAAAGCAATTGCGCGCTTTCTATGATCAAATTGCGTTTAAAAGATTGAACTTTGGGGTTTACAGATGTCATATAGCCTCCCCCGGACTCATCGGTCCATATCGATACTGCTCATTCCAGAATTATATTCCTCGGTTTTTACCTCGTCAAGGAGATAATTAGGTTGATTTTTGTTTAAAAACCGCAAAAAAAACGCACCTCAAATGGGTGCGGCTGAGATTAACCGAATATTTAAGAGTCATCACGTTTGGGCCACATCCCGGCTTCAGTCGTTTATGTCGGCGATACGTAGACCATTTGGGGACACAGCAGGCCGATGCTGCCGAACACATTGGCAAAAGGGGATTCATGTCGGTGGTGGCGTATGATTTCTCGAGGGCTTTATAGCCGGTTAGGGAATATGGGCATGGATATAGGAGACTACTTCATCCGGAGGAATATTCAATACCACTGAAAATTCTTCATACAGTTGCTTCTCAGCCGTCCGCATGATTTCTTCGTCGGAATTAGTGAGAGACTTGCCGGCGCTGGCACGGGACTTTTTTTCGGTATATAGCGTTTTGATTAACTTGATCCAGTCCTGGCAGGAACCCCGGCGCAGCATGGTTTTAAAAGACTCGTTTCTTTCCCGGTTGTCCTCGATCCAGACCGTTTCCAACTGCGGCATCGCAGCGATTAGAGCGGTCACTTCGTTGGCGGAGAGGATCGCCCGCATGGATACCTTTTCATTTTTAACCGGGATTTTGATCGTCATATTGTCGCAATAGACGGGATGAAGAACGTAATATTCGGTTTGATGGTCGCCGATAGATTCATCTTTGGCGATATCTGTTATCCGGCACACTCCGGTAGTGCCGTAGACAACATAATCATTTACTTTGAACATAGGTATTCCTCCTTGCGTGAAAACGCAATCGGCAGTAACAGATAATTGGGAATAAAAAAACGCGGTTCCGACAACAGGATTTACGTCATCGAGACCACACGTTGCATATT
>DATMYB010000485.1:0-3748 GCA_035561215.1 Syntrophomonas sp.
TTTAATGAGTTATTTAAGCGAGTATAAGCAAAAACTGACTACCGCCGAAGCGGTCGTTAAGACCGTTACCTCCCACTCCATGGTAAAATACGGCTACTTCAATGCCAAACCCCAGATGTTGGATCGGGCGCTGGCCGCCAGGCACGAGGAACTGAAAGATATCATTATCATGTGTGCCGGAACGACACCGCCTGTCCCAGAAGTCATCCAGCACAAGGAAACTTTTACTTATTGCGACTGGCACTGGACGGCATTAACCAGGATACTGCGCAATTATTACGACAATATTATTTACTCCCCGGTTATGTATCATATCGTTGAAAAATTTATTACCATGGGAGAAGTTGACAATTACCAATCAACTAATCCGGGAAACTGGGGCTGGGCTCAAGTAGCACCCATGGATGAGCATGGCTTTTTTAACTTTGGCCCCACCAACTCAGAGAATCTTACCAGTATGTGTACCGTTGATAAAGTCTGCGTTGAAGTGGTACCAAGCATGCCGCGCTGTCTGGGCGGCCAGAACGAAGGCATTCATATTTCTGAAGTCGACGCCATCATCGAAGCTCCTGACGATCAGAAAATTTTTGCCGCTCCGGATAATATCCCCGGACCAACAGAAGTTGAGATGAAAATTGCGGAGCATATTATACCGTTTATGAAAGACGGTTCCTGCATCCAGTTGGGCATCGGCGGACTGCCTAATGCTCTGGCTGCCTGTATTGCCAAAACTGACCTCAAGGATCTGGGTATGCATACAGAAATGCTGGTGGATGGATACGTGGATATGATTGAATCCGGCCAGATGAACGGGCGTAAAAAACAGATTGACAAAGGCAAAGCCGTATATACCTTTGCCGTCGGCACCCAGCGCATGTACGACTGGATGAACAACAACCCGCTGCTGGCCAGCTATAACGTAGGCTATACGAATGATCCCCGCAGAATCTCCGCCAACGACAACTTCGTCAGCATCAATCAGGCTATGCAGATCGATATGTTCAGCAACGTCAATGCGGAAAGCATGGGAACCAATCATGTAACCGGCAATGGCGGAATGCTTGACTACACCCTCGGCGCCCAATGGTCCAACGGCGGCAACAGTTTTGTCTGTTTGCCTTCCACCCATCAGGGCAAGGACGGACAATTGTATTCCCGCATCGTGGGCAATTTCGAATACGGAACCAATCCTACCCTGACCCGCCACATGATCGACTACATTGTCACCGAGTACGGAGTGAAAAAAATGCGCGCCCAGAACGTCTGGGTCCGGGCTGAAAATCTGATTGAACTGGCCCATCCCCAATTCCGGGACGGGTTGGTGGAGGAAGCCAACAAGCTCAAAATCTGGAACCGCACCAACAAAATCGATTAATCTTGCTAAACGGTCATTATAAATCCCCGTCTCACATACCCCTGAGCCTGACGTCAACGTGACGTCGGGCTGCTTTTTTATGTCCAACATCGATGATAACAGACCGGCGCAGAAATGGAGAATACCTCCAGCTTTTTCCTTTATGTTAGAATCGCCGGGATCAGGCTGCATTTGCTACGGTTCTATGCATATGCTAGAATTTGTGAAAATTCCGGTTCTTCTATCTGACAGTATCCGGCGGGAAAATCGAGGGGGCAAATATGTTTGTTTTATACGGCAACGCCGAATTATTTCTTCCCTATTGCGCGTCGCTCAAGGAGAAGCGCGGTTATATCCAGTCGATCACAGCCAGGATCCGCAAACGTTTCAATGTATCCATCATCGAAGCAGCTTATCACGACCTTTGGCAGCGTTCCATACTAGGTTTTGCCGCGGTTTGCAGCAGCAACGCCGAGGCCGAACATATATTGAAAGCCATCCTGGAAACCATCGAGCAGCATGAAGACAATTGCGAATTGATTGATTTCAACAACGAAATCATAAAACAACCGCTGTCAGTTAAATGAGGGCAAACGCCTGATTTTCCGGGAAAGCGCTCTTATCACGGTATTTAACGGTATTTAATAGAATTGACGGTGATAATGTTACGTTCCTTATCCAAAATGAACGCATAGCTCCTTACGTCCCGGGTAGCCCTCATCATACCCTGCAGCGTAGTTTGATTTATGCCGCTCAAATCATTCAGTTTGAAGGTGAAACTATCGCTGCCTTGCTCAATCTCCGCTTGCAGCCGCTGTTTAAATTCATCAATACCATCGAGCAACAGATCATTATAAACATAATAATTGTAGTCCAGCGATGAGCAAACCGGCCAGGACGAAGTTTCCCAGCTATGATCAAGGGCCATATCCGCGTCGGTCAAATTAAAATAATTATATGAGAGATTATGATCTCCATCAGCGCTCACCGGATCGTCCCAGGTGACGTCCAATTGATAACACTGGCCGTCGATGGTAACGATATTCCAGGCATGATCCGACACTTTACCGTCATCGTTGGCCTGGCCGGTCACTACCCGGCATTCCAGGCCGGCTTCATGACACAGGCGAAACATGGCATCGGCATATCCTTGACAAACGCCTTTATTAAGTACCAGCACGCCGTACTGGCTATAAGAGGAAAGGGGCACGGCGCCCTTTTTCAAATTTTCACTATCGTATTGGCAATGGTTCACAATGTAGTCGTGCAACGCTTTTTCTTTCTCATACTCTGTCATTCCTGCGGAAATCGTAGCGGCCATGATTTTGGCGACACAGGTATTCAACGTGTTAATTTCCTCCGCCGTCAACAAGTATTCAAAATGGACTTGTACGTTTAGCCGATTGCCGCGGCAGCTCCAGGCGGTGACTGTTTGGGATAGGCCGGTGTCCTCAGCCGCCTGGAGTTTAGCCTGCTCATACACCGTTGGGAAATCCTCTGCAGCGTCACCGGAATATCCTCTGAATATAATGGTAAAATCCTGCACCAGATTTTTCATGGCCAAAACCAGTACCTCCGTATAATCATCGCGGTTTTCAACGATGTAATAATCGGGAATGACGACAGGCTCAACTTCCGCGTCGGCCATTTGCTCATACGTGGAATAATCTTTATTATATATACCCGCCTGTGCGGCGGCTTCCGCTGCAACCGCGTGGTCCTTTTCCACCAATTTTTGAACCAGATCGTAATTCTGGCCTTTCAGTTTAGTTTGCAGAGCCAGCCAGGAAATCCATACCATCTGATCGCGCCTGAAATCTTCCCGATAAAGATTGGCATCGGCGGAACCCGATGGGAATAACCCTATGCCGACGGCCTGATTGATGGAAGTCTGCCAGGTAAAATCTCCGGCTTGATCGTCATAACCCAAGGCGCGGAGGACAAAAGTCATATATTGTTCGGCTGACAGGGGCAGATCCGGCGAGAAGGAATCTGCGTCCGTACCGTTCGTCAGTCCGTGAGCATACAGATAACCGATATAAGCATTGGCCCAATCAGGAATATCTTTAAAGGGATGCTGAAAGCCGCTGAGCTTGGCTTCTTTTTCTTTCCCCAAAAGGCGTACCATCATCGCCGCCCCTTGCACCCGGGTGGGAACGGCATCCAGGTCGAAACCGCCGGAGCTTCCTTGCAAAAGTCCTATGGAAGCAAGCTGATCCGCCTCTGCCTGGTGCGTAGCGGCTACTGCCTGCGCCGGGTAGACCATTAAACTAACCAACAGACAAACCGTCGACAATAATCGTTTCACTAACTGAAATCTCCTTTTTTATTTTTCACTTCAATATTAATGATCGGATTCTATACCATAGATTATAGCGCCGAATTATGAAATGT
>DATMYB010000486.1:0-5102 GCA_035561215.1 Syntrophomonas sp.
GACTTATTGGCATCAGAATATCGTAATAAAGAACCAACCTTTGCATTAAAAGCCTTTTGATACAGCCCGATTGCTTCTTCGCAACGACCGGCAAAATTAAAATTCGGTGTAATTATAGCCATCTTATCGCCCTTTCTTTTCTTCATTAAGTTCCGATTCTGATTTATCTGCGTGCTGTAATAAACTTTGAATCCATAATACCATGTTTCTCCACATAGCGAAAGACATACCTTTCCTCTTGCGGAAAGCTAAGTTTTTTGGTCTGGGTGGCGGGAATTGAACCTGCGGCCTCCTGAACCCCATTGTAATGCTTCAGAACAATGATAAGTAGCTGGAAGGATTGAACGTTGAGTTCCAGGCTTCAAAAGGGAAGGCTAAAGCAACGGATTTATCGTGTCTGGCGTTGCCTTTTCTATTATGACGTGCGTAACAGTTCCCCCGGAGTAACGCCATAGTATCTACGAAACAAATCTATAAAATGGCCTTGATTACTGTAGCCGACGCTCAATGATACATCTTTTACCGAAGTGTGTTTATTCGTGATAAGTTGATAGGCTATCTCCATTTTTCTTGCAATCACAGCTTCATGAACTGTTGTTCCATAAACTTCTTTATAGCCGGTTTTAAGCTTATCCATATTGATATATACCATGGCAGCCAATTGTTTCACTGAAAAAGGTTCACTGTATCGTTCCTCAATTATTTTATTAGCCTGCATAATGGCATGAATGTCTTCCTTGCAAAGGCCATTGCAGGAAGAACATATCAGTCCACGCTTTTCAGCAAGAACGGGAGTGATAATAGATAAAAGCTCCAGAGACTTCGCCTGATAAAACAGCTTTAACATATTCCCGGATTGGTAGCTATTAATCATGTGATGAACAATGGTTAACAAACTTGTAAGTGCACTGGAGTCGGTTATTTGATACTCTGCGCAGCACAGACCGGTAAGAAAACTGATATCCATATAACAGGATAAATGCTGCAGCAAGACAATCATTTCAACCACAAGGTATTTCCCATTCTTATAGTTGAGTGTACAGTTTCGTGATGTTCCATCAGAGCCATAAAGTCGAACAAATATATTCGGTGCCTTATTAAGTTCACCATCCGCCAAAGAGAAGACAGCCTGAAACTCAACCGCGTTATATTGCGGTTCGCATTCCAAAGAAAAATCTCTTTTTACTGTGTATTGGTTTATTGAAAGTTCAAATCCAGGCGCAAAGATAAATCTATGTAAGTCCAGAAGCGCGTTTTCATCGTCCGAATAAAACGATTGCCCAGACTCTATCGGTATACACGTTGCCTGTGATTGAATACGCAATAAGTTGTAAAAATCGGTACAATTACTGATCACTGCCGCATTGCGGGGCACAAAACCTTCCCCCTCTCTCGTGGTTAGATACACCTAACTGAATGATATCACAATTTTAAAGTGATGTAAAGAAACTTCCTTTTCGTCTATTCGTCCCGGCCTTTTCGTGCATGAGATTTTCATTGAGAACGCTTACAATTAAGAAAACATTTGAAAAGAGGAGGAATATCTGTGAGTCAGGTTCGTGCAGAGCTTTTGGAAGAAAAGCCTTTCAGGCTCATGATAAAACTGTGCGTCCCGGCAATTATCGGGATGCTCGTTGTGGGATTGTATTCATTTATGGATGCGGTATTCGTGGGGCAGCTTATTGACGAAAACGCTATGGGGGCCGTGTCTGTTACCTATCCGTTTACATTGATCAACAATGGGATTGCTGCACTTGTTGGTATTGGTTCCGCATCTATACTCTCAAGGGCAATTGGCAAGGGAAATAAAGCCAGCGTTTTGGTACTCCTGCGGCAACTTCTTTTATTCATTCCGTTGACGTTACTGCTACCCAAAACTATGGGAATTGTCGGTGTATGGGCAGTTTCCCCACTTACAGATGGGCTCGTGTTGATTCTGACCATCGCTTTTCTTGCTTTGGAATACCGGCGCATGAATAGTACGGAAAAGGGATCATTAACATAATAAATTAAAGGAAGGGGCGTTAATTTCAATGCCAAATTTAGCTGTGGCCGCCGCAGGGCGGCAATATACGGTCAAAGGCTTAAGCGGTGACAGCCGGTTTTTAAGCCGTATTACATCTGTGGGGCTTACTGTCGGAGGAGTCCTCCGTGTCGTGCGCAATGCAAAGCGAATGCCGGTTCTTGTTTATGCCCGTGACACGATGTTGGCTATTGACAAAAAAGAAGCTGCCAATATACAGGTGGAGGTGAACGAGTAATATGCAAAAAACAGAAAACGTTGTGAGGACACCCAAAAATCATCCGTTAATCGGCCTGCTGGGGCAGCCTAACACTGGGAAATCAACCGTTTTTAATGCAATGACCGGTTCAAGGCAGCATGTCGGTAACTGGCCGGGGAAAACCGTTGAAAGGAAGGAAGGAACCTTTCAGTATGGCGGAAAAACCTATAGGATACTTGATTTACCTGGTACATACAGCCTTTCGGCAAATTCGGAGGAAGAGTTGATCACCCGGCAAAATATCATCGGCAGTGACGTGGATGTGGTGCTTGCACTGGTTGATGCCTCCCAGCTGGAGCGTAGTATGTTCCTGCTGTCAGAAATCGTAGGACTGAAAGCGCCTGTCATTGTACTGCTTAATATGATGGATGTTGCCCGTCAGCGCGGACGTGAAATAGATAGCAGCCGGTTATCGAAAATATTGGGTGTCCCAGTTCTTCCGTTGGTCGCGTCCCGCGGCGAAGGGATGGATGACTTATATACTTTTCTTGATCAGGAAATGTATCGGGATTGTTCTTTGCATGTGGACGGGCTTTACGAACAGTACACAATAGCCTTCGGCGCTTCCTTTTCTGAGCTTGCCACGCTGCTTGACGGCATGAAATCCGAGGCATATTCCGGCATGTGGCTTGCAATCAAGCTTCTGGAGGGTGATAAAGAGATCATTTCTTTGGTCAAGGGCTCAGTTGGTGGTGAAACATGGAACAAAGTTCAGAACATTCTTGAGAAAACCGAAAACGGTTTGTTGATCTCGGCAGACTGCAAATTCAATTGGCTGAAAAGTGTTGCTGAACAGGTGATTTTGAAGCGCGGGGAGGGTGAATCCAAGCTGAGTCGCTTTGATATAGCCGCCACAAGCCCGCATTTAGGCAAAGGAATCGCCGTAGGTGTGATTATTCTGGGTATGGTGGTTTCCGTGGCAATCGGCTATCTGTTCATGGCTATTTTCGGTGTCATTCAGCAGTTTATTACCGCCGGGGCTTATTCCGGTCTGGCCGCAATCGGGGCGCCTGCCATGCTGACAAGCTTTGTCTGCGATGCCTTTATTACAGGTGTCTTTTTCTCACTTATGATGTCCACCTATGTATTCGGTATGTGTTTGGTATTTGGCTTTATGGAAGAAGTCGGATATATGGCACGCATCTCGTTTGTATTTGACAACTCTATGCAGAAGCTGGGCCTTCATGGTAAAGCGATTATGCCGTTTCTGGTCAGTTTCGGCTGCACCATTGCAGGTGTATCCGGCACCCGTGTCATTGATTCGTGGAAGCAGCGTCTTCTTGCTATTGCCACCTGCTGGGTTGTACCATGCAGCGCTACGTGGGGTGTCATTACCCTAATGGGGTCTACCTTTTTCGGGGCAAACGCCATATGGGTCATTTTGCTCCTGTTTGCTGCCGCGTTTCTGCACCTGAAAATCACAGCGTCCATTTTTGGCCGGTCTTTGAATAAGCCGGAAGACAGAACTGGGCTCATCATGGAACTGCCGCCCTATCACAAACCGAACTATAAATCATTGTTAAAATATGTTTGGCTGCGGGTCACCGATGTGTTGCGCCGGGCGATCAAAGTAATTCTTGCTGTGACAATTATTTTCTGGTTTTTGGCATACTCGCCGGACGGCAATATTTCCAGTAGTCTGATCTACAAATTTGGTATGTTTATTGAGCCAGTCACGATGCTTTTCGGCATGAGTTGGGAGCTGTTTATTGCGTTCCTGACTTCGGCAATTGGAAAAGAGGCCTCCCTTGGTGTGGTGGCCGCTCTGTTTACGGGACATGCGACAGCGGGCAGTGTATTCAACATTACATTGCTCGGTCAACAGGTTTCTACCGCAAATGTTGGAGCAAGCTTGCTTGCAAGTGTATCCATGCCACAGGCGCTAGCGTTTATGTTTGCTTTCTTCTTCAATGTCCCCTGCTTTATGACGGTGGCAGCAACCGCTGGCGAAACTCACAGCACAAAATGGACGCTACGCATCGTTTTCTATTATCTTGGCACTGCTTTGTTCATGAGTGCCATCGTATACCGTATTGCGCGGTTGTTCTTTTAGAAGGTGATGAAATGCTGACCGAAATATTACGGTTGATGAAAGAGTCACACTCATTGTCAGTGGATATGATTGCCGAGAAACTGAGCACCGATAAGGAAACCGTATTAGCTGCTCTGGAGCAGCTCCGGCACATGGGGTATATTCGCTTGGAAAACATCGTCCAATGCGGGAGTGCTTCTGGGTGCAAGGGTTGCTCCGGCTGTGCTGTTGCTGCAAGGTCTGCCCCGGCCATTTACACACTTATATGACGTGAATCAGGCGGCATAGTGTATTGAGTTGCCCATCTACAATAAAGATGGTGGTGCATCTGAAATTAGGGAAATCACTCGAGGACTATTTGAAAGCAATTCTAATATTGGTCAATAGAACCGGATATGTTCGGTCTGTTGATGTGGCACGCCAAATGGGGTTTTCGAAAGCATCAGTTTGCATGGCATAAGCCATACTGCGGAAGGAGGCAATATGCCGGACAACGGAAAGAACGATATACTTATCGAATAGGCAGAATCACCTTTATTTTGAGCATAAAAAAGCGGAGTGTCCATAACGACAAACTCGGAAACCCGCATGAATAACGGTATATGGTATCAGGCAAACGAGTATTACATGTAATAAGCACTTAGCGAAATGGTTGAGTGCTTTTTTGTCTACTGTAGCTAAAGCTTTTTACATAGGCTTTAGATTCTTATTGAGGCGTTCAATCATCCACGATAAACGACTATCTCGCCCTGCATCTGTTTTTGCATCAAAATATGCTCGTGTATAAG
>DATMYB010000487.1:0-8076 GCA_035561215.1 Syntrophomonas sp.
ACCTCCTATGATAATGAAAGGAGAAACTATGGACAAATTGTCTTATCCAATTCAAATGGAAATTGCCGGTAATACTGCGATGTGGACAAGACCAGATACAGGCGACTGCCCGGTCAGTTACCCTGCGCCTACATATTCAGCAGTTAAAGCAATTCTTGAATCAATTCTTTGGGGGCCGGCGGTAGAAATAATTCCGACGAAAGTCGAAATATGCCTGCCTATCCTGTACCATTCTTATTGTACCAACTATGGCGGACCATTACGTAATCCCACCTCAATTAATAAAGGTAATAACTATCAATTACTTGCCACTGTCCTTATCGATGTCTGTTATAGACTATATGCAAATGTCGTTCCGAACAAAGTTAAAAATAAGCTGCCGGAAAGCGCTTTACGATGGGATAGTAAAACGACTTCTCCCGGACATGCGTATCAGGATATGTTTTACAGAAGATTGAAAAGGGGGCAATACTATTCAATCCCCGCATTAGGCTGGAAAGAGTTTACTCCTTCATATTTTGGAGAGTTTCGTGAAACTACGCGAGTCCTGTCGGATTTATCACCGATAGTTGTCCCCTCAATGCTGCGGCAGGTATTTTCAAAAGGTTATGATTCACCGGTGTCCTTTGTTTATGACTATAATCTTGTCATCAATAAAGGGATTTTGGAGTATCCAAGAGAGGAGCCGAGATATGCTGAATGAATTATATGGGTTGTCAAACACATTAAGGGATATAAAAATAGACACTGAGGAATGGCATCGGGAGTATAAGCCGCTTCCAAAAGCGTCTAAGAAAGCCCCTTGCTTCAGAATTTGGCTTTCAAAGGATGGAAGCGTTCGCAATGTGGAAGAATTGAATGCCGAACTTGTGCAAGCGCTGAGAAAATACGGTAACAATCAGGGGACAATTCCGGCTTTTAATGTTGTTCCCTTATATCGTATCGTCGATGAGCAGATAAATAAAGAATTAGAGGATATTAAAAAAGATCATTCCCTATTTGATTTCAATAAAATAAAACCATGGTGCGTCGAAGATAATTGGCGGGACAGCTTAAACCGAAAAATCAAACTTTGTTTAAGTGATACATCATTGCGTTTATTAGATATTGCTGAACAATATGGCGGAGGAGAAAACAATGCTGTAATCGGCTTGATTCAATTGGTGAGCGGTTTATCAATTCAAGGTGACTATAGTTTTAGATCAACGCTGGAAAACTACGTCTTTGATAAACTGCAAAAGAGAGAAGATATCAACACCGCGCTCACAATGTTGTTTCATAAAGGGAATCCAAAGGCGAAGGAGCCGGAAAAAGACAGTGGGACGCTGTCGATCATTTTGGATTTATATGAGTGGAAACAATATGGTCATCCGATAGCGAGCGAATATACAACCGCGTGGATTAACGATATACTCCTGAAATCGGATCAAACGGAAAGCAGCACTACGACTTCAAATGGTGAATCAGACGCATTCGGAATGCCGTTCAATTATGTCGGGGAACCTATGCCGGGCGTAAAGCTCAAAGGATTTGAGGTCACCTTACGGTCAATGTTCAGCGGACAGCCTTGTCAATTTCGCTATGATAAAATTGAAGACGAGTCATACCCGATCACAAAAGTAAACCGCTCACAAATAAAAAAATCTTTAGAATGGATCTCTCAAGCGGACAAAGAAGGATCAACATGGAAACAAGCCGATCAAAATGAAATTATTTTTGTATATCCTTCTAAGATCCCTCCGGTTCCGCTGAAATTTGCCTCAATTTTCGGCCAGCAGCAAGAGAATGACGGGAAGAAAACAGCGGCACGTTTTGAACATATCGCTCAAGATTTCATTAAGACTTTAAATGGAATCGCTCCTGAGCATAAGCCTGATAATATTCAAATTTTCTCAATCCGGAAAATGGATAAAGCCCGTTCAAAAGTTGTTTTTACCCGTAACTGTTCCCCGAAATGGTTTGTTCAATCGGCGGAAAAATGGCAAAGCGGATGTAACAATATACCTGATATGTGGTTTTCTGAAAAGCTTATCCCTTTTCCCCTGCAAGTTGCGCGCATCGTAAATAACGTGTGGAAACAAGACGGAAAATTGGCTAACACGGGGAAAACCACTGTGAAAAGAATGCAATATTATCAAGGAATGGAGTTACTTCTTGATCCCGATCAGGAAAGCCTGATCCGTTATTACTTAAGCATATTGGTATCACATTCATCCGGACTGATAAAGTATACCGGCAACCTGCAAAACAGCAGATTTGTCTATTATGTCAGGGAGAAGAAAACAGATATAAACGAGAATGAGCTTGCCCTTTTATTATCTGTTTTCGGGTTATTGCTTTATAAAGGCGGACATGAAAAGGAGGATTATATGGAAAATACAGCCTATTTAATCGGTCAGATATTAAAAATATCTGATGAATTGCACGCCCTCTATTGCAATTGTGTCAGAGACGGAGACATACCACCGCAGCTGGCAGGCAATTCTATGTTTGCCGTCGCATCGGAAACACCGTCTCGGGCACTCGCACAGCTATCTACGAGGATGAATCCCTATATATCATGGGCAAAGCAATATCGAACAAAAGCCATTATGGATAAAAGCAAAGAGAGTTGGCGGGCAGGCTGGTATCTTGGCCTTTACGAAGATGTCTTCAATAAGTTACATTTAGCATTAACGGATTCAATAAGATTTGATGATTTTGGTAAAGCGGAAGTCTTCATTGGATATCTTGCTTCATTTCCTAAAAGAGCGAAGTCCTTAACAGATGATGCCGAAGTTGTAAATAATGTGAATGTCGTGAAAGGAGATTATTATGGACAAGGAAATTAAACGCGCAACAGGACTTTTAGTTATCGAGGTCGTCAACTCCAATCCTAATGGGGATCCTGACAGAGAGAGCGACCCGCGTCAGCGTCCGAACGGTATTGGAGAAATTTCACCCGTTTCATTTAAACGTAAGCTCCGCGATTTGCTGGAGGATCACAGCAGTCTGTTTTTTAAAAGCTTGCCAAAAGAATATCTGGAAGATGCCGATCACTATTGCATCCTGGAGTCAAGGGGGCGGGACAGGCAAACAATAACGAAAGAAATGGGTGATATCACCAAATTTGACCCGGATAAATTCTTAAAAAGTACGTTTGTCAGGAAATATTGGGATGCCAGGGTTTTCGGAAACACATTTCTTGAGGAAAAGGCGGACAAAGGGTTTATCAAAACGGGTGTTGTTCAGTTTGGCGTCGGTGTATCCATTTCTCCTATCAGTGTAGTAAGACATACTAACACGAATAAGCCCGGGGTACAGGAGGGCAAAAATGCGGGAATGGCTCCATTGGCATTCCGTATTGTCGAACATGGCCTTTATTGCATGCCGTTTTATGTGAATCCGAATTTTGCAGCGAAAACAGGCTGCACGGCAGATGACATTGAACTGTTGAAGATCATGATCCCTCAGGCTTACGATTTAAATCGATCGGCAATTCGTCCGGATGTGCGTATTCGTTACGCCTGGTATATTGAGCATCTGAACAGCCTCGGCAGCTGCCCGGATTATCTTCTCATGGAGGCGCTTACTCCGAAACGCATTGGGGATTCCACAGTACCGTCCACCTCCTGGTCCGATTACGAGGACAAGACAGTACTGCCGGAAGAACTTAAAGGGAGAGTCGGATCTGTCACTGACTTGATGGAGCAATGATGTATTACGCGCATAGCCCAAAAGGAGGTGTTCCTCCACAGACGTATTTATCGCATGTTGAAGGAGTTAGGGATAGAGCACGGGAATACGTGCAAGCTTTGTATAGGTATGCAAAGCTTGACGGGAAATTGTTGTCACAAATATCGGATAAGGTTGCTGTAATTCATGACCTGGGAAAGCTGGACAGCGAAAATCAAGCAGTACTATCGGGAGAAAAACCGGCCGAACGTTTACCTCAAAATCATGCTGATGCCGGAACGGCATATTTTCTTACAGACAAGCACTTTTCTGTTTTTACCGCCGCAATTGTCCGTGCGCACCATAAAGGATTCCCTGACTTTATTGAGGAACAGAATAAGGGCGAAGCCGCTTTTCGCGATACCGATATAATGTCTGAAGTGGATAAAGCTTTGCCTGAATTTGAAAGAATTCATAACGACCTAGTAAATACCTCTTTTCAATACGAAAACGAAGAAGTCAAAGGGGATCTTTCTGTTTTTTTACGAATGCTTTTATCCTGTGTTGTGGATGCAGACCATACCGATACGGCTGTACATTATAAAAAGTATCCTGACCAGGTGGACACGATACCGTTGCGTCCTGCGGAACGACTTGCACAACTTGATAAATATGTTTCGGATCTCAAGGGTAAGGATAAAAAAAGAAACTTCTTGAGAAGAGAAATGTATTCTGCGTGTAGAAATGCGGTGATAGATGCTGATGTCAGTTCCAGTGACAGCCCGGTGGGTTCCGGCAAGACAACGGCAGTCATGGCTCATTTGCTGGCCCAGGCAGAGAAACGTGAATTACGGCGAATCTTTGTTATACTGCCGTTTACCAATATCATCAGTCAGTCGGTAAAGACTTATAGAAAAGCATTGGTCCTGCCGGGTGAAAAAGCTGAAGATGTGGTGGCGGAATTGCACCATCGCGCCGATTTTGAAAGTGAAGACGCCCGGCATTTGACCGCACTCTGGCGGGCGCCGATTATTGTAACAACCGCAGTAACTTTTTTCGAAACATTAGCCTCAAATTCCACTGCGACATTACGCCGTCTGCACGAATTGCCAGGGAGCGCGATCTTTATAGACGAAGCCCATGCAGCGCTACCCGCTAAGCTTTTACCCCTCGCCTGGAGATGGATCAATATTTACGCAAACGAGTGGAATTGTTATTGGATTTTAGCTTCGGGTTCACTTAATCGATTCTGGAATATCAGCAAGATAGCTCAAAGCAGCAGTAACGCTGGTTTCGTGCCTGAAATTGTCAATCATGATTTGCGCGTCCAGTTGTCCTGCTATGAAAAGAACCGAATTGCTTATAGGAGTGATTTACGCCCTAAAGATGCAGATGAACTGGCGGACTGGATCAACGGGTTTAAAGGCCCGCGACTTGTAATCCTGAACACCGTGCAAAGTGCAGCGGTACTTGCTGAGCGATTTGCTTCCCGCTTTGGACGAAATCGTGTTGAACATTTATCTACAGCTTTAACTTCCAATGATCGTGATAAAACACTTGAACGGGTTATAAACCGTTTGAAAAACCCGAAGGATACCGATTGGACGTTAATTGCGACTTCATGTGTCGAAGCCGGAGTTGATTTGTCCTTCAGAACCGGGTTCCGTGAACTTGGTTCACTTACTTCATTAATACAAGCGGCAGGACGGATAAACCGCGAAGGACTTTTTGATGATTCAGAAATATGGACATTTTGTCTTGCCGAGGACAAAATGCTGAAAATCAATCCCGGGATGAGAGAAGCCGCGGCCATTCTTCGAGGATATTTTGAAGGCGACGTGGAGATCAGACCAGAATTGAGTACCCAATCAATCGAAGATGAAATAGAGTTGTATGGCTTATCTTCAGATTATATAAAGCTAGTGGACAATGAAAACGAGCAAATTTTTCCTCTTGTGGAGAAAAAGTTTAAAGTAATTGATACTGATACCCGGATTGTTGTGGTCAATCAAGCTATAGCGGAGAGAATCCGTTATGGTAAGATCGACTGGCGAGAATTGCAAAAGAACTCGGTTCAGATCGCGAAATATAAGTTGGACGAATTAAGAACGCCCGAGGTGCTGAAGGATATATATCGATGGAATCTTAATTACGATGATTTCCTCGGTTATATGGCGGGCATTATCCAGTTGAAAAAGTTTGAGGGGGAAGCGATGATTGTATAAGAGTTACCGTTGTAAAGAATTGGCGTGATTACGTAATAATTAATGATTGCTCTAATATCGAATACGATGGTTACCAGGTCGATAATAACTGTATCTCTGACGAAAGATGTGATTCATTTAAGGAGTATAGAGTGATGGAATATGACGAAGAAGCCTATCTCCTCCTTTCCGGCATTCAGCATTTTGCCTTTTGCCGACGGCAGTGGGCTTTGATTCATATTGAGCAGGTATGGCAGGAAAATGTCAGGACCATAGAAGGGAAATTCCTGCATGAAAAAGCCCATGACTATTCAATCAAGGAAAAGCGCGGAGATCTGATCATATCAAGAGGGATGTCTGTGTTCTCAAAAACGCTTGGGATTACCGGGACCTGTGATGTTGTGGAGTTCCACAAAGATCCGGCGGGAGTGCCGATTGTCGGGAGGGAAGGACTGTACCTGCCGGTTCCGGTGGAGTATAAACGGGGAAAACCCAAGGAAAATGACGAGGATATACTGCAGTTGATCGCACAGGCTATTTGCCTCGAGGATATGATGGCATGTGAAGTAAAAACGGGATATTTGTTTTATGGGGAAACAAATCATAGAACAAAAGTGGAAATCAGCAGTGAATACCGGCAACGTGTTCAGGAAATCTGTTCGGAAATGCACAAGCTGTATCAGAGGCGATATACCCCTAAGGTAAAAACCGGAAAGCAATGCAAAGCTTGCTCCCTTGCTGATTTGTGTTGGCCGAAGCTCTGCGGGAAATTATCCGCCGCCCAGTATATTGAAAGGAGCCTGAGCGAATGAAAAAGCTGCAGAACACCTTATATGTGACTTCGCCAAACGCATACCTTTCCCTTGACGGTGAGAATATTGTAATCGTTAAGGATGATACCGAGGCGGCAAGGTTCCCGTTACATAATATCGGACAAATCATAACTTTCGGATATATGGGAGCCAGTCCGGCATTGATGGGCGCTTGTGCGAAAAGGAGTATTTCACTTTGCTTTCTCACAAGGAATGGAAGATTTTTAGCCAGAGTTCTTGGAGAATCCCAGGGGAATGTCACTTTGCGAAGAGAGCAGTATGCTATCGCTTCATCAGACGAAAGAAGCATCTTGCTTGCCAGGAACTTTATTTTAGGCAAAGTTTATAATGCAAAATGGAGTGTTGAGAGAACCATCAGAGATTACCCGCTGCGTGTTGATGCGGTTTCTTTAAAAGAAGTGTCAGCTAAATTGACCGATTTCTTGAATTGCATTCGGCAATGTGATGATTTCGAGCAGCTTAGAGGTTTTGAAGGAAAGGCTGCCAGCGAATATTTCAAGGTATTTGATGATTTCATCTTACAGCAGAAAGGAGATTTTTACTTCAAAGGCAGGAATAAAAGGCCCCCTTTGGATAACGTCAATGCGTTACTCTCCTTTGCGTATACCTTGCTTGCCAATGATGTGGCTTCTGCTCTGGAAGCTGTCGGGCTGGACGCATACGTGGGGTTCTTTCACAGGGATCGTCCCGGCAGAACATCGCTTGCCCTTGACATCATGGAAGAGCTGAGGCCAATTTGTGCCGATCGGTTTGTCTTGTCGCTGATCAACAAGCGCATGGTCGACAGCTTTGGATTCACAAAGAAAGAAAACGGTGCGGTGATAATGGATGATGAAACCAGAAAAATCGTGCTGAATGCCTGGCAGGCGCGGAAACAGGAAGAACTCACACATCCTTTTTTGTCTGAAAAGATACAATGGGGGCTGGTGCCGCATGTCCAGGCCATGCTGCTGGCAAGACATATCAGAGGCGACCTCGACGAATATCCCCCATTTTTGTGGAAGTAGGTGATAAAATGTTTGTCCTTATTACATATGATGTAAATACGCAGGATGCGGAAGGACGAAAAAGGCTGAGGCAAATCGCAAAGCAATGTGTCAATTACGGGCAACGTGTGCAGAATTCGGTATTTGAGTGCGTGATCGATCCGGCTAAAATGAAAGAAGTACAACATAAGTTGGAGAAAATCATGGATCAGGAAAAAGACAGCCTGAGATTTTATTATCTGGGAAGCAATTATAAAAAGAAAGTTGAGCATGTTGGCGCAAAACCTTCTTATGATATGGAAGGGCCTTTGGTTGTTTAGGTGCGAACAGGAAGCGCACATAAAAATCTCGGAGGATTCGCACCAAAAAACAGACGAAATTCACTATAAAACAAATTGC
>DATMYB010000488.1:0-5452 GCA_035561215.1 Syntrophomonas sp.
CCCCTATAGTCGACAATTTATTTTTTCATTGTCTCCTATAGGGGGAGCATATCAAGATCAAAATCCTGTTTTGCGACAGTCCCTTTCTTTTCGTCCCGACCACCGTTTCAGATACCGGCGGTCCCTTTTAGGCTGCTATTATTAAGATACTTTTTCCAGCTTAACCGCTGCCACTTTGTACTCACCAGTTTTACTGATGGGGTCAAAAGCATTTACGGTCAATTCATTGGTCGGCGTCTCACGATAGTGGAAGCTCATCCAAATCATGCCGGGCTGTACTTTATCAGTAACCTGAATCTTCGTTACCACACTGCCCCGACGGGAAGTAACCCGTAATTTGTCACCGGTGTCAACACCGAGTTTACAAGCATCCTCAGGATGCAGCATAGCCATTTCCTCCGGACGATGCGCATCCAAGCCGGAAGAGTAACGGGTAGTAACATTGTAATGGTAGAGGATACGGCCGGTGGACAGAAGGTACGGATATTCGGCGTCCGGCATTTCTGCCGGCGGAACATGCTCGATCCCTTTAAACAGGCCTTTCCCTCTGGTAAAGCTGCTGGTATGCAGAACCGGTGTGCCGGGATGTTCCACGGTGGGGCAAGGCCAATGCAAGCCCACTTTATCGATTCTGTCATAATTTATGCCACCGTATGAAGGAGTCAGAGAAGCCATTTCGTCGAAGATCTCTCCGGGCCAGCTATACTCCATGGCAGCGTAACCCATGCGTTTGGCCACTTCGCAGATAATCCACCAGTCGGGACGGCTGTCGCCGATCGGCTCGATGGCTTTGCGCACCCGCTGTACACGGCGCTCGGAACTGGAGAAGGTGCCGTCTTTTTCCGCAAAGCTGGCGCCAGGCAGCACAACGTCGGCAAGTTTAGCAGTTTCAGACATGAACAGTTCCTGCACAACCACGAAATCCATCTTGTTCAGGGCTTTTTTGATATGGTTGGCGTCGGGATCGGTCAATACCGGGTCTTCGCCAAGAATGTACATGGCCTTAACTTTGCCTTCCACTGCGGCATCCATCATATCGGGAATCATTAAGCCCAGTTTATTGGGCATTTTAACGCCCCAAGCCTTTTCAAATTTGGCTTGGATGTCAGGATTTACCACAGCCTGATAGCCGGGATAAACGTTCGGCAGTGCGCCCATATCGCAAGCGCCTTGTACGTTGTTTTGACCCCGCTGCGGGCAAACGCCGGAACCTTCACGGCCGATATGACCGGTAAGCATTGCCAGGTTGGCGGTGCTCATAACGTTGTGTACACCGCAGATGTGCTCGGTGATACCGAGGGTGTAGATAATCATCGCATTAAAGCTGGTGGCATACAATCTGGCCACTTCATACAGGATTTTTTCTTCGATACCGGTAATTTCGGATACTTTTGCAGGCGTATATTTTTCTACGGTGGCTTTCAGTTCTTCAAAGCCTTCGGTCCGCTCGGCCACGAACTTCTTGTCATAGAGGTCTTCCTTGATGATAATGTGCATCAAGCCGTTTAACAGGGGAATGTCGGTACCGGGCTTGATCTGCAGCCAATAATCCGCTTTTTCGGCCAGTTCAATCCGGCGCGGATCGACTACGACCAGTTTGGTGCCGTTTTGGGCCGATTCCATAATCTTGGCGCCCGCCATGGGGTGAGCTTCCGTGGCGTTGGAGCCAATCACGAACAGTAAATCTGTTTTCAGATAGTCGCTGAAAGGATTAGTCATTGCACCGCTGCCAAAGCTAGTAGCCAGACCGGCTACAGTAGGAGCGTGTCAAGTACGTGCGCAGTGGTCGACATTATTGGTGCCGATCGCCGCGCGTATGAATTTTTGCATCACATAGTTATCTTCGTTGGTACACCGGGCGGAAGAAAGAGCGGTAATGGAGTCGCTGCCGTATTTACCCTTAATTTCCCCCAGCTTGCTGGCCACCAGGTCCAGCGCTTCGTCCCAGCTTGCTTCCACAAATTCCCCGTTTTTCTTAATCAGCGGTTTGGTCAAGCGATTGGGATTATGGATGTAGTCGGTACCGAAACGCCCTTTGACGCACAGGTGGCGTCCGTTCGCCGGGGCATCGGGATTGGAAGTAACGCCGATTACTTTTCCGTCTTTGACATTGAGGTCAAAGTTACAGCCGACACCGCAGAACGGACAGGTGGTGCGGACTTTTTCCACTTCCCATTTTCTTGCTTTCCCGATCATGCCTTTTTCCGTCAAAGCGCCGGTGGGGCAGACGGCCACGCAACTGCCGCAGAATACACATTCGGATTCGGCCAGATGATAATCCATCGCCGGCGCCACTTTGGTGCTAAAGCCCCGGAAAGCAAAATCAATTACGCCGCGTCCTTGTTTTTCCGTGCAGGCACTGATGCATTTGCCGCACAAAACGCATTTGTTCATATCGCGGACAATGAATAAACTGTCTTCTTCTTTTTCGTAACTATGTTTATCCCCGTCAAAGGAGCCAAACTTCACGTCATAATAATAAGCGTAGTCCTGCAGTTTGCAGTCGCCGTTTTTATGACAGGTCAGGCAATCTTCCGGGTGATTGGCCAGCATTAGTTCCAGAATGGTTTTTCTGGTCTCAATAACCGCCGGAGAAGCTGTTTTAACAACCATACCCTCGGCAACCGCGGTTACACAGGACGCAGGCAGATTCCGCGCTCCCGGAATTTCCACCACACATATGCGGCAGGCGCCGGGTTTGCTGAATTCCGGATCATGGCAAAAAGTTGGAATAAAGATGCCCGCTTGCTGAGCTGCCTGCAGGACTGTTGTTCCCGCCGGTACGGTTATCTGAATATCGTCTATAGTTAGAGTAACTTCAGACACAACTATTACCTCCCTTTTCATTTCGATTAATAGAGTAAATTGAGGTGAATGCACACCATATCCCCAAAGAACCTACGCCTTCACGATGGCCTGGAATTTACATTTATCAACACAGGCGCCGCACTTGATGCACTTGTCGCGGTCAATCACATGGGTCTTTTTAACTTCGCCGGAAATGGCGCCCGCGGGACATGCCTTGGCGCAAAGAGTACAGCCCACGCATTTGTCAGCCAGGATGCTGTAGGTCGCCAGCGCGGAACATACACCGGCCGGACAGCGCTTCTCGTTGATATGCGCTTCATATTCGTCCCGGAAGTACCGCAGGGTGGTCAATATGGGGTTCGGCGCGGTTTGTCCGAGACCGCAAAGGGCGGAACTCTTGATTACCCGGCCCAGACGCTCCAGAGTGGGGATGTCTTCGGGCGTACCTTTACCGTCGCAGATGCGGTTCAGGATTTCCAGCAGACGCTTGGTGCCTTCACGACAGGGCGTACATTTGCCGCAGGACTCCAATTGGGTGAAGTTCAGGAAGAACCGGGCCACGTCCACCATACAAGTGGTTTCGTCCATGACAACCAGACCGCCGGAACCCATCATGGCGCCCGCGCCGATCAGGGAGTCGTAGTCAATGGGCAGGTCAAGCTGTTCGGTGGGCAGACAACCGCCGGAAGGACCGCCGGACTGGACAGCCTTGAATTTCTTGCCGCCTTGAATGCCGCCGGCAATGTTGAACACGATTTCACGCAGGGTGATGCCCATGGGCACTTCCGCCAAACCGGTGTTGTTGATTTTACCTGTCAGGCAGAATACCTTGCTGCCTTTGCTCTTTTCCGTACCCATGGAAGCATACCAGTCGCCGCCACGACGCAGGATGAAGGGTACGTTGGCATAGGTTTCCACGTTGTTCAGACAGGTCGGTTTCGCCCACAGTCCCGCGTTGGCAGGGAACGGAGGCCGCACCCGCGGCATGCCGCGCTTGCCTTCGATGGAGTTGAGCAGCGCGGTTTCTTCGCCGCATACGAAGGCGCCGGCGCCGGCTTTAATGCGCATTTTGAAATTGAAACCGGAACCCAGGATGTTTTTACCCATGATGCCGCGTTTTTCCGCTTCTTCAATGGCCATATTCAGACGTTTGATGGCCAGCGGATATTCCGCACGGCAGTAGATTACGCCTTCATCCGCGCCAATGGCGAAAGCGGCGATCATCATCCCTTCCATCACCGCATGGGGGTCGCCCTCCAATACGCTGCGGTCCATGAATGCGCCGGGGTCTCCTTCGTCGGCGTTACACACGATATATTTCTTATCGCCTACGGCATTGCGTACAAACTGCCATTTCATGCCGGTGGGGAAACCGCCGCCGCCACGGCCACGCAAGCCGGACTTCTTAATTTCATCGACAATTGCCTGGGGATCCATGCTCAGTGCTTTCTCCAGACCTTCATAACCACCGGTGGCCAGATAGTCTTCAATGCTTTCCGGATTGGTCCGGCCCAGACGGGAGGTTACGGAACGCACTTGCTTTTCATAGTAGGGCGCTTTTTCCATCACGTTGATGCCTTCATAGGCAGCATTGTCGCCGGTAATTTGAATCTCGGCCATGTCCTGCACAGGCTTGCCGTTAACCAGATGGCTTTCGATAATTTTACCTACATTATCGGGATATACGCCACCGTACACTACGCTGGCTTTGCCGGGCAGGGACACTTCGATTACCGGTTCCGCAAAGCACATGCCGATACAGCTGGTAATATCGATATCCACGTTCAGACCGCGTTTAGCCACGTCTTCTTTGATGGCTTTCATCACTTTTTCCCCGCCGGCTGCGATACCGCAAGTACCCAGACCGACAACGATACGGGGTTTGTTCGATTTTGCTTTATATTGTTGTAAAGACTGCGCGCGTAATTCGTTCAAGTTATTCATGTGTGCACCTCCTTCTATTCGTATTGAGCCAAAATTTTCGGCACGTCGGCCACGGTCAAACGTCCATGGGTATCGTCGTTGACCATCAGGCAGGGCGCCAGACCGCAAGCCCCGATACAAGCCACTTTTTCCAGGGTAAAGCGCAGATCTTCCGTGGTGCCGCCGTCGCCTACCCCAAGTTGGTCACCCAGCGCTTTGAATATTTTCGCGCCGCCCCGTACGTGACAGGCCGTGCCCAGACACATGCGGATAATGTTCCGCCCGCGGGGTTCTAAGTGGAATTGGGCATAAAAGGTGCACACGCCAAAGACCTTGCTGAAAGGAATCTTCAATGTTTTTGAGATTTTTTCCAGCACATCGGCGGGCAGATAGCCGTAAAGCTCCTGGGCTCCTTGCAGCACCGGGATCAAAGCACCCTGATAATCACGGTAATGATCCAGCAATTCCTGCAGGGCCACTTCTTTTTCAGATACTTCTTTTGAGCCGCAATTGCAGTTACTCAATGATTGTCCCTCCTCATGCTCATTTTTCTTTGCCGCCCGACCGTACAGGTCACTGCGGCCGGACTTTCTCCATTTTCAGGCCCCAGATCTTCTTGTCGCGTTTTCTGAGACCGAAGGACCACCGCAGGGTACCGACAGCATCAATGCGGTCCCCGCAGTTTATATTCTCAAGTGGCGCGACTAACATGAAAACGCCA
>DATMYB010000489.1:0-9314 GCA_035561215.1 Syntrophomonas sp.
TTCAATATTTACTGGAAATGCAAATATTAACATTGGTTTTTTTGACGAAGGGTTATCCCCTGCAATGATACTTAACATTGTTCTCTTTATTCCTTTTGGGTTCTTTTCTATGCTTATGTTTAATAGCCTCCAAAAGTCATGGATACGTGGAGTTTTATTTGGATTAATCTTTTCAGTAACAATTGAGTTTTTACAGACTTTTATAGGGAGATTTGCCCAGTTAGATGATGTGTTAATGAATACAATAGGAGTATCTATCGGATGTGAAATTTCAATTATACTCTTGAAACTGAATCAAAAGAGGGTGTATTAAATTATACATTCAGCATGATAAATCAGAATACGGACGGGGCCGGATTTAAACCGGCTCCGTCTTTTTTGGGGGCGGGGACATACTTTTGGGCATAAACTTGGTTCGGCACAAATATGAATGATAAAGGAAGCTTGGCAGCAAATCGGAGCGGGAAGGAACTGGCCTATGAACCTGATCGGCAATATCGTGAAACATATCAAAGCCAACCGCTGGCAGTATTTGCTGATTACAATCATTTTTACGGTAGGGCTGATCAGCGGCGGCTACCGGGTACATGATTTGGAAACATCGGTAAAGAGCCATCTGCTGAGCTTGATTGATAATTATTTGCGCGGCAGCAGTCAAGGGGAAATGGCCGGCGGCACCTTGCTGTTATACGCTTTTTTGAACCAGGCCAAGACCATTATACTGGTATGGTTTCTGGGACTTACGGTAATCGGTATGCCTCTTATTTTAGGCATATGCTTCTTAAAAGGCTTTTCGCTGGGTTTTACGATTGGATTTCTGGTGCAGGAAAGGGCCGGAGAGGGAGTACTTATCAGCGTCCTGGCGATTTTGCCCCAGAATTTGCTCTATATACCGCTGCTGATTATCTGGTCGGTGATAGCGATCAAGTTTTCCATATTCATAACCGGTGGCAGGCATGGCAATACTTTGTCACTGAGCAAAGCGCTGGCGGTATTTACGGCCCAGATGATGATATTTCTGCTGTTAGCGCTGGCCGGCGCTCTGATAGAGGCGTATTTTTCGCCTTGGTTTATACAAATCTTTGTTTAAATAATGGGAGGGAGGTAATACAATGATTATTGTAGTGGGCAAATGGAAAGAGAAGTTGGCTAAAATAGCCGCGGTGGTGATTGTAGTAGCCTTGTTTGCGGCCGCGATCCCACTGGTGTCAGGTTTGCTTTATGACAAAGTACCGGTTTTCAGCGGCTGGTTTGACGACGAGCACCCCAGCGGCAATCCCCTGCGGGTTGAAAATGATAAGACGGACGCTGCTCAGCCCCAAAACGTTTTTAACGAGCAAATGGATCGGTTTGTGGTCAAAGTACAGAATTTTTATTATGAAGAAAAAGAGTAGGCAGGAATAATACTTGCAAGTGTCAAATAGTGTCAAACAATGGAATAAATGAATGCAGGAGCTTGCAGAAATGGAAGTATTCATTACCGCTTTCCTGGAATATTTGAAGTTGGAAAAGGGCCTGGCCGACAATACTCAGGCGGCTTATCAACGGGATCTGGAAAAATTTTTGGCCTATGTGAAAAAGCAAAGGCCGGATCTTTTGCACTGGAAAGATGTAAGCAAACGGGATATAATCGGATTTTTAGCCTGGCAGATGGATGCAGGGGCAGCCTATTCTACGGTTGCCCGCAGTTTGTCCTGCATCAAGAGCTTTTATAAGTTTATGGTTATGGAGGATCATATCGCCGTCAATCCCACCAGCGATTTGGAAACTCCCAAAATAAACAGAAAATTGCCCAAGGTTTTATCTATTGAAGAAGTGGACAAACTGATAGAGCAATGCAACGTAATGACGTTGTTGGGATTAAGAGACCGGGCCATGCTGGAGCTGATGTACGGCACCGGTTTACGGGTATCGGAATTGCTGGCGCTGCAGATCGACGATATGAATTTTACCGCCGGCTTTTTGCGCTGCCTGGGAAAAGGCCGCAAGGAAAGGATCGTTCCCGTAAACCACAGTTCCATTGAATGGGTACAAAGATACATGATCAGATCACGCCGGGAACTGGTGCGGGACCAACGTGAACGGACACTGTTTCTGAATGCTCACGGACGTCCCCTGACCAGACAGGGTTTTTTTAAAATTCTGGCCGGCTATGCGGAAAAATCCGGTATTGAAAAAGAAATCACCCCGCATACGTTGCGGCATTCCTTTGCCACTCATCTGCTGGAAAACGGAGCCGATCTGAGGGCGGTACAGGAGTTGCTGGGCCATGCCGACATATCCACTACCCAGATATATACTCACATCACCCGCAGCCACCTGCGGGAAGTTTATCAGCAATGCCACCCCCGAGCGTAAACATTGATTGAACCTGTATTTTTAGCGAAGGAAGGAATTGAGATCATGCCGAAAAGAGCTATCATATTAGTAATGGACAGCGTCGGGATCGGAGCCATGGAAGACAGTCATTTGTACGGGGACGAAGGCAGCAATACAATTGCGAATACCGCCCGCGCTGTAGGGGGATTAAATCTGCCTAATCTGCAGTCTATGGGGCTGGGAAACCTGGCGGAAATCCAGGGGGTACCCGCCGCTGAAGAAATATTGGGAGCAGCCGGCATCATGCTGGAGAAATCCAAGGGCAAGGATACCACCACCGGTCATTGGGAAATGATGGGGATCATACAGGATCACCCCTTCCCTACTTTTCCCTACGGCTTTCCCGCCGCATTAATCAAGGAATTCGAGCACCGCATCGGCCGGCAGACCCTGGGTAATGTGGTCGCTTCGGGAACCGAGATCATTAAGGAATTGGGTTCTCGTCATCTGGAGACCGGATTCCCTATCGTATATACGTCCGCGGACAGTGTTTTCCAAATTGCCGCCCATGAAGAGGTGATTCCCTTGGAGGAATTGTACCGCTACTGCCGTATTGCCAGAGAAATGCTGCAGGGGGAGTATAACGTAGGCCGGGTAATCGCACGCCCCTTCATCGGACCAGCCGGCGCTTTTGTCCGCACTTCCAACCGCCATGATTTTTCTTTGCTGCCGCCGGAAAATGTTCTCGATTTGATTGCCGAGGCCGGTCTGACAGTAGCGTCTATCGGAAAAATCAACGATATTTTCGCCGGCAAGTCCATTCGTTCTTCTCAACATATCGACAACAACCGGGATGGTCTGGAGAAAACCATCAAAACCATCCCTCAGGAATTCGGCGAGTTGTTGTTTGTGAATCTGGTGGATTTCGACCAGCAATACGGCCATCGCAACGATGTGACCGGTTATGCCCGGGCCCTGGAAGAATTCGACCGTTTCCTGCCCCGAATCATGGAGACCATGAGACCCCAGGATGTTTTGTTTATTACCGCCGATCACGGCTGCGATCCCACTACTGCCAGCACCGACCATTCCCGGGAACAGGTTCCGCTGCTGGTATGGGGACAGGATATAAAGGCCGGGGTGCTGCTGCCGGTGAGGTCGTCCTTTGCCGATCTGGGTCAAACTATTGCCGAGTTGCTGGGAGTCAAAGCCGGCAATTTGCCCGGTGAAAGTTTTTATTCATTAATCAGGAAATGATAAATCCAACCAAGGGACGTTCTTTTTGTTTGATTATTGCCGAAAATCATAGTTGGTTAGTTGAATGTACAAACAAACCGTGGCCAGACTCAGTATCAAGTACTCCTCCATGTTTATATATTCAACATGAATAAATTAGGTTTTGGCAGGGGAATCAACTATTTATTTAAAAGTATTCAAAGGGGAAAATCAATGAACATTACCAAAACACCTTTTATTTTTGACGGAGCGATGGGGACGTATTACGCCGCTGTCAGCCCCAATCCGCTGCCTAAATGCGAACTGGCCAACCTTTACGAACGCGATACCATACTTGCTATACATCGCCAATATATCGACGCGGGCTGTCAGGCGATTCGAACCAATACCTTCGCGGCCAACCGCATAAGCCTGGAGACGGATTTTGCTGCGGTGGCAGCCGTAATCAAGGCGGGCTATGAGATTGCCCAGGAGGCGGTCGCCGGCGCCGACGCCGACGTAAAAGTTTTCGCCGATATCGGTCCGGTACCGTTGGCGCCGACGGAAGACCTGTGGGAAGAATATCGAGGGATCGTGAATGTGTTTCTGGAGCTGGGAGCGGATAATTTTGTGTTTGAGACTTTCAGCAGCGACGAGTATTTGCCGGAGATTTCACGTTATATTAAAAGCTTCAATCCCCAGGCCTATATTCTCACTGAATTCGCCGTGTCGCCGGAAGGCCTGACCCGGCAAGGCGATTCCGGACATAAGCTCATCGAAAACGTATTGCAGATCCCCACCATCGATGCTTGCGGATTTAACTGCTTCTCCGGGCCGTATCATTTGCTGCAGTATATAAAAACCTTTGATACCACCGGTAAAACGATTTCCATAATGCCCAATTCAGGCTATCCGACCATCATCAATAACCGTACGTTTTTCGAAGATACCAAAGAGTACTTTGCCGCCCGGATGCTGGAAATAGCCAAACAGGGCGTAACTATTCTGGGTGGATGCTGCGGAACCACCCCGGAATTTATCCGGGAAACCGTTGCCAGACTGGGAAACTTGTCCTCCCATGATATTGTCCCGGGGGGCCGGACGGTAAAAGCTGAGCCTAAGCAGCCGGCAGCCGGCAACGCATTGCTGGACAAAATGAACCGGGGACAAAAGGTGATTGCAGTCGAACTGGACCCGCCGGTGGACACGGATATAGAATTCTTTATGAATAGTGCCAAAACTCTAAAGGAGCAGGGCGTAGACGCCATCACCATTGCCGACTGTCCCATTGCCAGAGCCCGGGTGGACAGCAGTCTCATGGCCTGCAAGCTGCAAAGGGAAGTAGGCATAATTCCTATTCCCCACATGACCTGCCGTGACCGAAATATAAACGCCACCAAGGCGCTGCTCCTGGGATTGAATATCGAGGGAGTCAACAACGTGCTGGTAGTAACCGGCGATCCGGTACCGACGGCGCAACGGGACGAGGTCAAGAGCATATTTAATTTCAATTCCGTAATGCTGGCGAAATTCGTGCAGACTTTAAACGAGACCGTGTTTGATTCGCCCTTTACGATTTGCGGGGCGTTGAATGTCAACGCCAGGTATTTTACACGGCAATTGGAGCATGCCAAAAAGAAAATCAGCAACGGCGTTTCGATATTTTTAACCCAGCCGGTCTTATCCGAGCAAGCGATCGAAAATATCGAACTTGCCCGCGCGGAATTGCCTGCGAAAATCCTGGGGGGGATTATGCCGATCATTAGTCACCGGAATGCCTGTTTCGTAAATAATGAGATATCCGGTATCCAAGTCGCCGATGAAATCATCGCCCGTTATGAAGGCAAGGATAGAGAGGAAGCCGGTCAACTGGCGGTTGCCATCTCCACCGAAATGGCGGAAAAAATTTATGATTTTGTGGACGGGTATTATCTGATAACGCCTTTTAAAAGAATCGATATCCTGACGGAGATCATAGACAACCTAAAGCTTATGCACCGATAATCCCAACTAAGATAAACTTATGAATCGATAAACCCAAAGCGCATAACTCAACATAGTCCTCAAAAACCTTATGCCATAAGCATAAGCGGGTCCGTACCACCAAAAATGGTACGGACCTATTTAGTTTGCGGAACCGTTTATTTACTCACTATTTACAAAGAATTTAAATGCAGGGGCCAATAAATTAATATGGGGGCATTACACTATAGTTGAAAGGAGGCGAAGAGCAATAATGATGAAAATGGAAGCAGATTTACACATTCATACGACGGCCAGCGGACATGGTTACAGCACCATCAAGGAAATCGTCGAAGCGGCGGCGGAGAAAGGGCTTAAGACCGTTGCCATTACAGACCATGGCTTGAATATGCCGGGAGCTCCGCATTGGTATCACTTTACCAATTTGATTTCCATACCCCGCGTCTTGAACGGAGTGGAAGTTTTGAGAGGCGTGGAGGCCAATATCCTGAATGATGAAGGGAATGTAGACATGCCTGAGATCATAATGTCCGACTACCTGGATATCGTTCTGGCAGGATTCCACGATGAAACCGGATATACCGGTACAACTGTGGAGGAAAACACAGCCGCCATGGTGGCCGCCATCAAAAATCCCTTTGTCCACGTCATAACCCATCCGGGAAATCCTAAGTACCCGGTTGATGTCGAGACGGTAGTGCTGGCAGCTAAAAATTACAACAAAGCACTGGAACTCAACAACAGTTCCTTCAAAGTTCGGCCGGGCAGTTTCCCTTTATGCAGTCAATTTGCCAAGATGGCTAAAAAACATAACATCATGGTCAGCATCAACAGCGACGCTCACATCTGCTACAATGTCGGTGAAACTTCCAAAGCCGTCGCGATGGCTACCCGAGAAGGCATAAGTAGAAATCAGATCATAAATTCTTCCGAGCAGATTCTCAGTGAGTACCTGGACTGGCACAAGCAGCAATCCCGCTGGGCTTTGCAAAAGGCCCAATAGGGCTGCTGCCTTAACATATTAAATTTACGGTTTTCTTCCTTAATTCTATGAAAACAATCCCTGCCTCCATGGGCAGGGTTAAAATAGATTGTTCGTGGCAAGCATGGTATGGCTATGAGCGGAGTCCAAGGCGAATATATTGAAACCACGAACCGTCTGATAATCAAGTATCCTAACTTTCCCGATCAATGCTGAAAACACCATAATCCCATCCTCTGGACTTCTACCAGATAACCGGCTGCACACCCCTCAGCAGCCGGTTATTCTGTTTTTGCAGATTCAAAACAGGGTAATCACGCTGTGTCTCCGATTGATCTTAAATACTTTTTCGTTTTTGGGGAACACTGATGATATGTAAAAAGGCCCATGTTCGCCATATTTATGGAAGCGGCCGTCAGAGCAATCCAGTCGGCCAATGCCAGCGGTTTTACATGTAATACAAAGGAGGATGATTATGAGCAACCAAGACAACACCAACTATCCGGGGGGAGAAGTGCATCAAATCGCCGGAGGGAATCACCCCCCGTTAACCACCAACGAGGGGCTGCAGATATCCGATAATCAGAATTCGCTCAAAGCCCATCGGCGGGGTCCCACTTTATTGGAAGACTTTATCATGCGGGAAAAAATCATGCATTTCGATCATGAGCGCATCCCCGAACGTATCGTTCATGCACGGGGAACCGGCGTACATGGTTATTTTGAACTGACGAAATCGTTAGCATCATACACTACGGCGCGGATACTGACCGAGGTAGGAGAAAGGACGCCGGTTTTTGCACGTTTTTCGACGGTGGCTGGCGGCGCCGGATCAGTTGATACCCCCCGGGACGTACGGGGCTTTGCCGTCAAATTTTATACCAAAGAGGGCAATTGGGATCTGGTGGGAAACAATATCCCGGTTTTCTTTATCCAGGATGCCATCAAATTTCCGGATTTGATCCACGCGGTAAAAATGGAGCCGGATCGCGCCTTCCCGCAAGCGGCAACTGCCCATGACACGTTTTGGGATTATATTTCGCTTACGCCTGAATCCATGCATATGGTGATGTGGATCATGTCGGACCGCACCATACCGCGCTCGCTGCGCATGATCGAAGGCTTCGGCGTGCATAGCTTCCGTTTGATCAACACCGCCGGCGACTCGACCTTCGTCAAATTCCACTGGCGTCCCAAACTCGGTTTGCAGTCTACGGTTTGGGATGAAACCGTCAAAATCACCGGTGCCGACCCGGATTATCATCGCCGCGACATGTACGAAGCGATCACTGCGGGCAAGTTTCCGGAATGGGAATTTGCGGTCCAGCTTTTCACCCAGCAGGAAGCGGACAAATTTCCCTTTGATCATCTGGATGCCACCAAGCTGATCCCGGAAGAATTGGTGCCGCTGCAAGTGATCGGACGCATGGTGCTGGATCGCTGGCCGGATAATTTCTTTGCGGAAACGGAACAGGTGGCCTATTGTCCCACCCATATCGTGCCGGGGCTTGATTTTTCCAATGATCCGCTCCTGCAGGGACGCCTGTTTTCTTATCCGGATACTCAATTATCACGGCTGGGTTCGCCCAACTTCCATCAGATCCCCATTAATATGCCCAAGTGCCCGGTGGCAAACCAGCAGCGGGACGGTCATATGCAGATGAGGCAGCCGGCAGGCCAGGTGGCTTACGATCCCAATTCCCTGGCGGCAGATTCGCCGCGGGAATCTCCGGCTCAAGGATTTCACAGTTTTGTCGTCACGGAGTCGGGGGAAAAAGGTCGCATACGCGCTGAAAGTTTCGCCGACCACTACAGCCAGGCCCGGCAGTTTTATAGCAGCCAATCCGTGTATGAGCAGGCCCACATTGCTTCGACTCTGGTATTCGAGCTCTCCAAAGTCCAGCATGTGCACGTTCGGGAAGCAATGGTAGGACACCTGAGAAATATTGATGAAGATCTGGCCCAACGGGTGGCAACCGGCCTGGCCATAAATAAAATGCCGGCCGCAGCTCCAGCCGCGGCGCCGGTGCAGAACCTTCCGCCCTCTCCTGCGCTGCAGATTATCGGCAAGATGAAAGACACCCTGGAGGGCCGTACCGTCGGCATCTTGATCACGGACGGGTCGGATGGCGCGGCTGTCAATCGTATTAAAAATGCCGTAACCGGCGCCGGAGGAACAGTTAAAATCGTTGCTCCCAAAATAGGCGGGGCCAAGTTGGCCGACGGGTCCATGCTGGAAGCCGACGGACAACTGGCCGGAACGCCTTCAGTGCTGTTCGATGCGGTGGCGATTATCCTTTCCGCCGCCGGTGCTGATATGCTGTCCAAGGAAGGCGCCGCCATTGATTTTGTGCGGGATGCCTACGGTCATCTGAAAGCGATTGCCTATGACCAGGGCGGCCTGATGCTGTTACAAACGACCAATCTCTTACCGGACGGCGGGGTGGTGGATGCGGCCAATCCGGACGCATTTATTGCCGCTGCCAAGAAACGTCAATGGGATCGGGAAAAATCCGTCCGTACCCTGGCGTAAATAAATATCAATGTCACCTTATTCCCCAAACACACAGTTTGCTGTTTGGGGAATCGTTTTTTTTGCAGGCCTGCATGCCTATTTTAGCCTTTTAAAGCACGGTTATGTTAAACTAATACTAACCTTTTGCCAAAGGAGAAAACGTTGCGTGTCTGAGTCACTAATAACCAAACGTGCCCTGTCTGCCGCCATGAAAGAATTGATGGCCGAGCGTCCAATGGAAAAGATCAAAATCGGCGATATTGTGGAGCGCTGCGGCATGAATCGCCAGAGCTTTTATTA
>DATMYB010000490.1:0-5163 GCA_035561215.1 Syntrophomonas sp.
GTGCAAATACTTACAGCTATACTGATAATGAAGGGGATCAGGAATTCTTTTGAAAGTGGGGTTGATATTGAATCCCCCATAAACACATAGGGTATCATTCCGGGAGCTATGCCCAAGAAAGTGAAAACGACAAATTGTGAATATTTTATCGAAGAGGCTCCCAAATACATATTTACGATATCAAATGGCAGAGGTAAAAATCTTGCTAAAAAGCATATTGAGGGGCCTATGTTTTTTTGGCAAGATAGAAATTTTTCGGCTCTTTCGCTTTTCTTCATGAACTCCGTAACTTTTTCGGTTCCCAATTGTTTTCCTATGCAATAGCCAATGGTCATTTCGCCAAATAGGCCCAAACATGTGAGGAGTAAGGCCCAGCCAATAGGGAACATTATTCCCGCGCTAATATAAAGGATTATAATGGGAATGAATACGACAACGGATTTCAAGCAGTACAGCCCCAATAGAAAAAGGGATGCGAGCAAGGGGGACTCCGGTAAATATTTCAAAATATCAGATACCTCAAGCCCCAACAATTTAGGCAACAGGGCAATGATCAAAACAATGATCGGGATAAATGGGATATATTTTAAGTACCTTTTCATGTTCGCCGCCTATCCCTCCTATCTCATACTCAGGGAACCGATCTTGCCGATGGCTCGTGATGCCGCCGGAATCAACTTCTCTCAGGTCTTGCAGGATGCCTTAAAAGCTAACAATGCGCAAAACAGGTAACCGGGATGGAGCCCACTCGCTTAGCGGGTGGGTTTTACGTTTCCTCAATTCCCACCATGTGCATTAAATAAAGGGCATTGGTAGTTTTGGAGATGCCGGGGCGCAGTTTATAGTCGAAGATGATTTGATCGTTGGCGTAGCTTTCGGAAAAATGGTAATTCTCAATGCGGAAGTTCTGATCGGATTCCAGATCGCCCAGTTCCAGGTCGTGGGTTGATACCAGACCTACCGCACCCATTTGGCTGAGCTTTTTAATTACGCTTGCAGCTCCGAGGTGGCGATCCCGGGAGTTGGTGCCTTTAAAGATTTCATCCAGCAAGAACAGCACGGAGCTACTCCATGCTGCGGCCTGCAGAATCGTTTTGATCCGCAGCAGTTCGGCATAAAAGGAAGAGATCTTTTTCTCCAGATTGTCATTGACCCGCATGGAGGTGTGGATGTCCAGGATGGAACAGGTAAAATCGTCAGCGCAGACGGCTGAACCAGCATAGGCCAAAACCAGATTTACGCCCACAGTCCGCAGCAGCGTACTTTTTCCGGACATGTTGGAGCCGGTGATCAGCAGTACATGGCCGCCGCCTTTGAGGTTGAGATTGTTGCAGACCCGGTCCTGATCCGGTAAAAGGGGATGGCCCATTTGGACTGCCGTCAGGTTTTGCGGGGCAGCGGTAAGCTGGGGGCAGCGCCAGCCGGGATGGTCGTACCCGATGACCGCAAAACTGGAGAGTTCTTCGAATTCACCGATTACCGTGAACCAATCCCGCAAGCGGGGGCCGGACTGTCGCTTCCACTTTTCCAACGCGATCACGCAATGGTAATCATACAAGCACAGCACGTTGATAAGAAAATAAAATATTTGTCCGTGTTTCAGCTCCATCATATCGACAATGAAGGAGAGTTTATCGATTCTTTGAGAAGCGCGCCGGCCCTGTTCGTCCATCAAGCTTGATTGCAGGCCGGTCAGGTAGGCGGAGTTAAAGCTTTCCGTCTCGATCATAGCCAGCAGTTGACGGAAGGCCACGAGGGTGTCCTTATGCAGGTCGGTGACCTCGAAGGCGTCCGCATATAGTCTCAGTCCGGCCATGAACAGCAGGAACTGGACCAGCAGCAACGGTCCCGCTATATACAGATAGCGGACGCCGGCCACGATCGATAATAAAAGGAAAACCAGGGTAGCGGCGGTAAGAAGTTGGACTCCTGCTATCAGCCAGGGCCGCTGGAAGAGTTGGTTTTCCTTTTCCGACCAGACGAATAACGATTCGGGATTTTTGCTCCTCTTTTTTATAAAACTGCCTTCAGCCACGAAATGCTGCCGCCAGTCAAGCTTCTCCGCCAGTTCGCCGATGGCGTCCTGTCTGGCTTTGATGTGGGTAATGTCTTGAGCCGGCGCCAGCAAGGTGTTTTTAAAAAACGCTCGACCCAGAAAAGTAAAGGTATGATTGATCCACTGAAATACCGATGCCTGGCCGAAGATGTCCAAATCGACACTGTAGGGATGGTCCGGATCAATATATTCTTCGCCGTTATCGGGGAAATCAACCCATTTTCCGCTGATTCTGGCCAACGCCTGCCGGTTGACCTCCAGGAGGGCGGCGGACAAGTCTTTTTGCTTCTGTACCCGCTCATGCAGCGCGATCAACAGAACAAAGGCAATCAATGCACCGGCTGTCAGTGCTGCCCCTCCCAGGCGGTAGTCAAAGTAATAGAGTATGACGCCGGCAATGATCCCGGCAAAGGCGGCCAGCCGCAAATTGCTGACCAAGTTGTACCGGCCGTTGGCTTGCTTCCATTCTTCCGCATATTTTTCCGCTCGAATTCGATATTCCTGCTCCGGGTTATGTTTATTCAAAATGTCATGCTCCTATCGCAGTAGATGGTGAGATTTCCGGTCAGTGTTTATTGTAACTTGTTTATGCCTGTCCGGTAAAGGCGGCGACTGAAATTACAAACAAGTCTAAAGATATTATGCTAAGGAAGCACGATCTTAATCAGCTTATCTTTTCCGGGCGGTTGTTTTTCACAATAAACCGGTCGAAGGCGGCCAACAGTCCGGGCAGCACAAACAAAACCAGCAGTACCGCCGACAGCGTTCCTATTGACAGCGTCTGACAAATCGTTCCGATGGACGGGTCACAAGGAAGCGCACCTATCACTCCGAGTACTAAAACCATAATCAAGCCGGAAGTCAGAATGGTGTGAATCGAGCCGTTATATGCAGCGGCCAAGGCAGCTTGCAGTTCCATGGTTTGCCGTTTCTCCCGATAATAGTTCGTGAAAAGTATGCCGTAGTCAATGGTGGCTCCCATGAGGATACATTGCACGATGATGGACGACAGATAATAAATGTCGTATCCGCGCAAACCACTCATTGCAATGGTGATAAACACGCCGCACTGAACAATCAGCACCAGGACCGCAGGAATTACAAACGAGCGGAAAGTCAGGGCGACGACGGTGAAGATAGCTAATGCTGTCAACAGGGCTATGAACAGCATTTCATGGTCAAAAGTCTGCGCCATTTCATAGTTCATCGGGAAGCTGCCGATGAGATAATAATTTCCGGTCAGTTGCTGGTCGCACTTCGCCTTGAGGTCGGCGATAAATGCGCTGGATTCCTCGGATTCATCAGGAAAAGTCGTGTTTAATATAAGCCGCGAGTAGTGCGCGTCCTTTAGCTGCAGGACGGCGTCATTCAGTTGGGTTTTCATAGCGGCAATGTCATTACGGAATTTTCCGCCTATGACTTTTTCAAAACGCGGGTCGTTCACAACTTCCTCGTTCAGATAGCTGAACAGCGCTTGGATGGACAGTTTCCAACCGGGGTCGCTGTGGGTGACGCTGGCGTAGTATAAATACAGCAGTTCAAGATTATCGGAGTTAAATTGATTGCTCAATCCTCCCATAATGCCGCTGAGTTCTTCCACTGTGTATGCCTGGCCGGATACTACCGCGTCAATGATCGTTTGGGCCGTTTTCAACTCGTTGGCGGTATCAGCGTTAAATTGAGCCGAAAAATTTTTATTGGGCAGAACGTCACTAACCATGAACTCCACAAAATCTTGGACGGATATTTTCCAGCCGCTGGTGTCTCCGTACTTAGCCGTATGAAGAAGATACAATTGATAGGTCTGCTGACCGTTCATTCCCATGATATCAGCCAGTTCCCCGGATGAATACTTTGTCCCTGCCACCGAACCGTTGATGATCTTTTGCGCTGTTTTCAGTTGGGATAAACGATCGCCTGAAAGTATGGGCCCAAGCTGCCGGTTGTGGTCCACTAGGAAGTTTACCAGCGTTTGGGCCGACAACCGCCATAAGCCGGCGTTTTCATAAGAGCCATCGCGGGTAAGAAGCGTTTTCAACATATCGCTGTCCATTTTGGGCAGCTCGGAAAAATCAAACGCCTTACCGGAAAAGACGAAGTAATAGGCGAACAACATTTTCATCTGCTCCGGCTCCATGCCAAAGAGCTGGGCCAGTTCCTTATAGGAGGATTTCGCCGTCACTTTTTGAACGTTGGTAAAGTCGGTCAGCCTCTTCATTTGCGACAGCGTCGCTGCGTCCATCATGGACGCATAATTTGGATCGGACGCTACGTCATTGGCAATGAAATGGGCAAATGACGGCAGGGTCATGGTCCCGGTGTTGGCTCCGCCTCGCTGCATGTAGTAATACAATAAAAGCTGCTCCACCTCCGCAGATTTCATACCGAAATAATTCGCCAGTTCGCTGGCATTCATCGGGCGGGTTAAGTCGGCCGCATTCGAGAATTTTTTGATCCCATCCATGTTTTCTTTTATATCGCCGCCCATTTGCCCGGCGAAGGTCTCGTTGTTTACCACATTATCCGCGATGAAGCGGAGGAAATCGCTGGCCGTTATGGGATAGGTTTTCCCTTGGGTGTAATAGTCGTAATACAAAATGTCCAGCATAGCGGGGTCAATCTCCATATCAATGCCCATATCCTTTATGACGTCGGCAAGCTCCGCCGCGCTGTATTGCTTTCCGAGGGTGGTGGAATAGCTTAGCGCGTCTTTGACGTGAGGATCGCCTTTAAGCTGCTCCGCTATCCTGGTGACTTTTTCGTCATCCGCGTTTTCGTACAGCATAACGATCGTGTTCGTTTTGGGGAATACGTCCGCAATCGGGTCGTTTTGTTTCAAGGCAAATGTGGTTTCGGTAATGCCTTGCAGGAAGTAGGAGCCCACCAACAGCACGACAAACGCACCCGCAAGCAAGCGGCGGTATCGGTAGCTGAATCTCGACACCGCGCCCATAGGTATATGCAGCACTTTTTTCTTAGTTTTGCGGAGCGGTTTATCAAACATTAGGAGCAACGCGGGCATAATCGTGAATATGGAAACCATACTGATAAATACGCCTTTGGCGAGGACGATTCCGAGGTCCGTCCCGATTTTGAAGCGCATAAAC